>JBGUER010000058.1:0-14780 GCA_041821285.1 Clostridiaceae bacterium | reverse complement strand
GATGTGAATATTGCGATGAAATAGTAAGTTTAAATCAGATTTAGGAGGATATATGGAGCTTCTTATTAAAAATGTTAGATTAGTTGATTATTCAAAAGATTGTTATAAAGATATATATATAAAAGATGGTAAGATAGAAAAAATTGAAAATAATATAGAAAAAGAGTGTAAAACAATAGATGGAAAACATCATGTAATATTACCATCTTTTATCGATAGTCATGCGCATTTTAGGTATCCTGGTTTAACATATAAAGAAGACATAGAGTCTGGAAGCTTAGCTGCACTAGGGGGAGGATATACAGGAGTTAATCTTATGGCAAATGCAAAACCTCCTATAAGTAATATGGAAGAAGTTAATGAAGTGTTAAATGAATCTGAAAGGATTGGACTTATTGATATTCATCAAACAGCATCTATTACTTATCATTTTAATGGAGAGGACATTAGTAAAATTGATGAGCTAGATGATAAAGTAAAAGTAATATCAGAAGACGGCCAAGATGTAGCTAGTAATATAGTTATGTTAAAAGCTATGATGAAGGCTAAAAAAAACAGAAAACTTGTTATGGCTCATTGTGAAGATAGAGAGATAGCAAAGATTGACTCTAGATTATCTGAAAACTTAATGACTATAAGAAATATAGAGCTTGCAAAAGAAGCTAAGGTTAAATTTCATGTATCTCATGTTAGTACAAAAGAAGCTATGGATTATATTATTTGCTCTAAAAAGAAAGGGTACAATATATCATGCGAAGTTACACCTCACCATTTATCTTTGACAGATGAAACTAAATATGATGTAAATCCTCCTCTTAGGAAAAAAGAAGATATATTCTACTTGATAAATGCTATAAAAGGTGGATATGTGGATATGATAGGAACTGACCATGCGCCTCATAGCAGTGAAGATAAAGAAAATGGTGCAAATGGAATATCTGGAATAGAAACAGCTTTTTCAGTTTGTTATACCACTTTGGTTAGAAATAATCATATATCACTTAATAAATTATCTTGTCTTATGTCAAAAAATCCAGCAAATTTATTGGGTTTTAATAAAGGAGAGATAAGAGAAGGTCTAGATGGAGATTTGGTTTTAGTAGATTTGGAAAGCAAATATAAAGTGGATTCTAATAAATTTTATTCAAAGGGTAAAAACACTCCATTTAATAATATGGAATTCTATGGAGAAATATTAGCTACAATAAAAGCTGGAAAAATATCATATGTAAATTATAATAGGAGGGATTGTCTTGATTATAGATAAATTATATAAAAAGGTATCAGAAATGGGTAATGTATGTGTAGGTTTAGATTCTGATTTGTCATATATTCCATTTAGTTATTATAGGTGGTTTGAAAGAGATGAAGAAGCTTTATTTAATTATAATAAAAGAATAATCGATGAGACTATAGATGTAGCAGCTTGTTATAAAGTGCAAATAGCATATTATGAGGCTTTAGGAATAATGGGACTTAGGGTTTATAAAAACACAGTAGCATATATAAGAAGTTTAGGTGCTATTGTCATAGGTGATGTTAAAAGGGGAGATATAAAAGATACTGCAAAAAAATATGCTAAGGCTCATTTTGAAGGCGAGTTTGAAGTGGATTTTATTACAGTAAATCCGTATATGGGTTTAGATAGTTTAGATCCATATTTAAACTATGTGGAAAATGATGAGAAAGGTATATTTACATTGGTTAGAACTTCTAATATGGGAGCCCATGATATTCAGTTTTTAGAAGATAAAAGTGGAAAAAAAGTTTATGACATAGTAGGAGAAAAGGTTCAAAAACTTGGAGAAAAATATATGGGGGAGTCTGGATATAGTTCCATTGGAGGAGTTATGGGTTTAACTCACAAAGAAGAGGCTAAGGAAATTCGTGAAAGACTAAATAAAACTTTCTTTTTAGTTCCAGGTTATGGAGCACAAGGTGGCAAAGCAGAAGATGTGTCATTACTTTTGAAAAATGGAAATGGAGCAGTTGTTAATTCTTCTAGAGGAATATTACTAGCTTATAAAAAAGAAGAAAATAGAGGCTTGGATTTTGCAAAATGTGCAAGATATGAAGCGATAAAGATGAGAGATGAAATAATAAAAGCTTCAAGGTAGGTGAGAAAATGGAATATAGCTATGAAGAACATATAATTTATGAAAATATAAAAATAAATGAAGATATATATAAAATAATAATAAAAGGTGAATTTAAAGGAAAGCCAGGTCAATTCTATATGCTAAGAGCTTGGGATGATGAACCTATACTTTCAAGGCCTATAAGTATAAATTATATAAATAAAGATGAAATATCATTTTTGTATAAGGTTTGTGGAAAAGGCACACAAATATTAAAAAAACTTAAAAAAGGCGATTCTATTCTTTTGACTGGCCCATTAGGAAATGGTTTTAAAATAGAGGAATATACGGGTAAAATAGCTGTAGTTTCAGGTGGAATAGGTATAGCACCCATGGAATATTTAGTTAAATCAATTAAAAATCAATTTATAGACTTATATGTTGGGTTTAAAGAAGAGTCATATACATTAGATAATTATAAAGATTATGTAGACAATACATATATAGCTACAGAAAGTGGGAAAGAAGGACATAAGGGGTATATTTTAGACATACTTAATCCTAAAGAGTATGATTTAGTTTTATGTTGTGGACCTGAAATATTAATGAAAAAAGTTGTGGAAAAATGCAAAATATCTAATACTAAAGTTTTTGTATCTATGGAAAAAAAGATGGCGTGCGGAGTTGGTGCTTGTTTAGTTTGCACTTGTAAAACAAAAGATGGTAATAAAAGAACTTGTAAGGATGGCCCTGTATTTAATGGAGAAGATTTAGAATATTAGGAGGATGTATGGAATTTAAAATAAATGATTTAGTGTTTAAAAATCCAGTTATAGCAGCTTCTGGAACCTTTGGTTTTGGAGAAGAATACTCTGAATTCTATGATTTATCTCTTCTTGGTGGAATTTCATCAAAAGGTCTTACTTTAAATGCAAAGCAAGGTAATGATGGAGTAAGAATATGTGAAACTAGGTCTGGAATGATAAATAGTGTAGGGCTTCAAAATCCTGGAGTAGATTATTTTATAGAAAAAGAACTTCCAAGAATGAAAAAATATAATACTAATATTTTAGCTAATCTAGGTGGGGGCTCTATAGAGGATTATGAAAAAGGTATAGAAAAACTAGATTCAACTCATGTTGATGCTATAGAGTTAAACATATCTTGTCCCAACGTAAAACATGGAGGAATGGCCTTTGGCATAAAGTCAAAGGATGCTTACGATATTGTAAAAAGAGTTAGAAAAATATGCACTAAACCACTTATAGTGAAATTGTCTCCTAATGCTGAAGACATTGTAGACATGGCTTATAATTGTTGTTTGGCAGGAGCAGATTCTATATCCTTAGTAAATACTTTTAAGGCGATGGCTGTAGATATAGAAAAGAAACAACCTGTGTTTGATAATGTTACAGCAGGATTATCAGGGCCTTGTATAAAGCCTATTGCACTTAGAATGGTATACGAGGTAGCTAAAGTGGTAGATGTTCCAATAATAGGTATGGGTGGCATAAGTAATTGGAGAGATGCAATAGAGTTTATTATGGTAGGAGCTAGTGGAATTCAAGTAGGAACTGCAAATTTCATAGACCCATATACTTCCATTAAAATATTGCAAGGAATAGAAAAATATATGAAAGAAAATAAAATAGAAACATTAGATGAAATAAGAAAGATAATTTAGGAGGTTATTATGGATAAAATAATTAATATTTTAGAACAAACAGATGCATTATTAACAGGACATTTTTTATTATCGTCAGGGAAACATAGCGATAAGTATTGCCAATGTGCAAAACTTCTGCAATATCCAGATAAAGCAGAAGAAGTTTTAAAGACTGTAAAAGATAAGTTAGACATAAATAATTTTGATTTAGTGGTGGGACCTGCAATGGGTGGAATAATAGTAGCTTATGAACTTGGTAGGCAAACAGGCAAAAGAGCTATATTTACAGAAAGACAAGATAATATCATGGCTTTAAGAAGAGGATTTTCCATAGAAAAAGGAGAAAGGGTTTTAATAACAGAAGATGTAGTAACCACCGGTAAATCTTCCTATGAAACTGCTAAGCTAATAGAACAACTAGGTGGAATAGTAGTAGGTATAGCTTGCCTTGTGGACAGAAGTGTTGAAGAAATAAAATATCCTGTAATAAGTGCAGTTAAATTAGAAATAAAAACTTATGAAAAGGAAAATTGTCCTTTATGTAAAGAAAATATACCATGTATAAAACCAGGAAGCAGAAAAATACTCTAATAAGGGTATTTTTTTATACACATATAACCTGACTTTTGCAGCAAAAAAGAATAAAAAACACCCGTTAGACTAGGAATTACAATGTCTAGCGGGTGTTTAATTTTGTCAGAAAGTTATAGCGATACAACTCATTTTTGCTATACCACAATTAGCAATAGTTCGCAATATAAATATGATAAAAATATAAAATAGAAAAACGACTCCATTATGAAAATCAACGGTATCGGGATATGATATATCAAAAGTTGCTGTAAAACTGTGGAAATTAAGATAAGTTAAAAATACAAAATTGACAAATTAAAGTAATAGGGGTAATATATGAGTGTGTGATTATATACTCATAGAGAAAGGAGATATTCCATGGAAATTTCTACGATTTTAAAAATTTTATCTGATGAAAATCGTTTGCGTATTATGAATATTTTAAAGGAATATTCACTATGCGTAGGAGAGATACAATCTATATTAAATATAAGGCAATCAAATGCATCAAGACACCTTGAAAAATTAAAGAATAGCGGATTAATTACTTATCAAAAGAAAGCACAATGGATTTATTATCAATTAAGTAGTGAAAGATTAGAAGAATACCCATTTATAAAACAATTGATATTTGAAGATATAAAGGGTGATTTAATTTTTCAAGAAGATTTATACAAATTAAATAGATACAAAGCAAGTGGTTTATGTTGTGAAGATTTGAGGCAAATCGGATTTGATTTTAGTAAAATAAAATTTTAATAATGAATTAATAGAGGAGAGTATTTTTGTATAGAAGAAGAACAAGAAAAAAATGTTTTTGTTGGTGGCGAGGAAAGTAGATTTTCCTTTCATATTAGTATAATCAAAAAATAATGAAAGGGGATAATTTAAAAATGTCTACATTTAGTATTATTTGTTTATTAATAACAGGAGTTATTGTTGGTTTAACATCAGGGATGATTGGAGTCGGTGGTTGTTTTATTATGATTCCTGTTCAATTTTGGGTTTTGACGTCAATGGGGGTACCAGTGGATATAGGAATTAAAATTGCTTTTGGAACTAATCTTTTAGTAGTTTTTCCAACAGCTATAAGTGGTGCTTATGGTCATAATAAAAAAGGTGCAGTATTATGGAAACAAGGTATTCTTTTAGGTGTTAGTGGTTTGATTGGTTCAATATTTGGAGCTACTATTGCATCAAATTTACCTGGTAATATTTTAAAAATAACTTTTGGTGTAATTGTTATACTTTCAGCTATAAGAATGTTGACTGCTAAACCGGTAAAACAAGATGACGAGCCTTCTGATAAAATCTTACTTTATATTCTATGGGGATTTCCTATGGGAATAGTTTGTGGTATGGTAGGGATTGGTGGAGGAGTAGTATTCATACCTATAATGATAACATTTTTAAGATTTAAAATGCATAAAGCAGTGGGAACTTCAACTGCACTAATGATTTTTACTTCTATAGGGGGTGCTATATCTTATATGCTGAATGGTTTATCTGTGAATGGATTACCAGCATATTCTATAGGATATGTAAATCTTTTGTTGTTTATTCTTTTAGCAGGTACAAGTGTTCCAATGGCTTTTGTTGGAGCAAAAATTGCTCATAAAATTCCTGCAAAACAATTAAAATTAATATTTATAATTGTTATGCTTTATATGGGATTAAAAATGACAGGTATTTTTACATTATTAAATTTACCAATATAATACACTTAATAGTTTGAGTAGCACTAAATAGAAAGAAGTGATTGAGATGAGTTTAATAATAATAATGAGCATTATAATATTAGCTATAGCTATTTTAATGTCACTTGTAGGAAAAGGTGGCGGCAATTTTTATGTGCTAGTAATGGTATTAGCAGGTATTTCAATGCAGAATGCAGCAACTACTTCGCAGCTTATTATGATGGGAACTTCAGTTGCTTCAATGATTGTTTTTAATAAGCATAAAAAAGTTGATTGGAAATTAGCGTTAATTATTGATCCACCTACTGATATTATGGCTTTTGTTGGCGGATATTTTGCTGGAAATATTGAGGCAACCACTTTAAAATTAATGTTTTCTATATTGTTAATATTAATATCTGTTTTTATGTTTATTAAAGTAAAAGAAAAACCTATTGAGCAAAAAAATAAATTTGGTTATTGGAATAGGACTTTTGGAGAATACAAATATACTGTAAATATATGGCTAACTTTGCCTATTACAGCTGCAGTAGGTTTTTTTGCTGGTGCTATTGGAATTTCAGGAGGAGCTTTTAAAATTCCACTTATGGTTATGCTTTGTGGTATACCTATGGAGATAGCAATTGGGACTTCATCAGCTATGGTTGCGGCTACAGCGCTTATGGGGTTTGTTGGACATAGTATCAATGGTGATTTTAACCCTAAATTAGCTATACCACTTACTATTGTTGCTATAATTGGAGGATTGATAGGAAGTAAATATGCGATTAAAAGTAAACCTAAAAATTTGAAAAAAATATTTGCAATAACAAATTTAATTGCAGCTATAATAATGATAATAAATATTATCATTTAAATGGTTATCTTGTATAATGAGAATTTAATAGTAAATGCTACCTATATGTAGTAAAAATATAACAACTTAACTTTTGCAGCAAAAAAGAATGAAAAACACCCGTTAGACCAGAAATTTCAATATCTAGCGGGCTTTATATTTTGTCAGAAAGTCATAGCGAGTAGTAAAGAAACAAAGCAAATTTAAAAATACGCTTCTATATGATTTTTTGTTGAAAAAAAAGGTGTTACATCCAAATCACTTTTGATTACATGAAAAGATTCTTTAATCCTCCACAACCCGCTATAAATATCTATAATATTGTCGTCAGAGTCTTTATATTCACTGGTTATAAGTACTATGTAAAGAAAATATACCTTGTATAAAGCCAGTAAGCAGAAAAATACTCTAATAAGGGTGTTTTTTTATACACATATTTGGTATAATTTAAAGTGAAATTGTATACTAGGGGGGTAACTAAATGGGAAAGCCAAGTATTTTTAGCAAAAATTATGAAACGTTAATGAAAAGAAGAAAACGAAGAATAAGCTTAACTATAATAATAAGTATTGTAGTTATTATTTCAGTTGTATTCTACAGTGGAATAAGAATTTGGGTAAAAAATAATTTTGAGGCTGTAAGGCAAAATTATAGAGAAAGTTTAAATACGGAAACTCAGACGGATACTACAAAAGATGATGTAATAGATCCAGAAATAGACCCAGAAACAGATGCGGAAAATGATGTTGTTGATGAAGAAAAGTTTTACCCTATTACCTTGGAAGATGGAACTAGTATAAAAGTATATTATAGTGAAGAAGACAATAATATAATATATAATAACGTAGAAAGTGAAGTAGATAGTATATCATATGATATAAGCCTCAAAGCAGATAAAATTGTTTTGCTTAATCCAAATTCACAAACAATATATATAATAGATAAAGATGGTAAAAGTGAAAATATTACTAATCTAGCATATGTTTCTAAAGATTATGGAACTTTTAAAAAACAAGATATATTAGCTGAAAAATCTAAATATATTTGGGTTTCTGAACCAAGGTTTGTAAGCGACAAATTAATTGCATATAAATCTCAATTGCCTTGGTTTGATAATAGAGAAACTAATTATTTATGGTTATATGATATTTCAAGTAAAAATCATATCTATAAAAGGGAAGTTAGTGGCACAGTTATAAATTTTGGGGAGATAACAGAGAAAGGACTAGAAATTAAAGCTGATTCAAAAATATATTATATAAATGAAAAAGGAATAATAAGCAATAAATAAAAAGGAGTAACAATGGATATTGGAATTTCTTCTGCTAATTTTTATCCTGAAGTAGAAACTGAAAATAGTATAAAATTGATGAAAAAACTAGGAATTAATTTAGGAGAAGTATTTTTAAATACTTATTCTGAATATGATTTGGATTTTATAGAAATTTTAAATGAAGAAAGATTAAAATATGATTTTAATGTATATTCTGTACATAGTTTTTCGTCTACATTTGAACCGTTTATTTTTGATAAGTATAAAAGAAGAAGAAAAGACAGTATAGAAATATTTAGAAAAGTATGTAAAGCTTGTCATGAACTTGGAGGAGAAAGTTACTCTTTTCATGGAATGAAAAAAGGATATTATCAGGATATAGATAAAAAATTTGTGGTAGATATATTTAATGAGTTAACATATATTGCAGGTGAAGAAAATATAAAATTATCACAGGAAAATGTATCTTGGTGTATGTCATCACAATTAGATTTTTTAGAGCTTTTAAAAGAAGAAGTTAAATATCCCTTAAATTTTACTTTAGATATTAAGCAGGCTTATAGAGCAAATATAAAACCAGAAGAGTATATTAAAATAATGGGAAATAAACTTAATAATTTTCATATAAATGACAGAGATGAGAATAATTCATGTTTATTACCAGGTAGAGGGGATGTGAATTTTCAAAATATAAAAGAAAGCTTAAATGGAATAGAGTATAAAGGACCTTTGATAATAGAGGTTTATAGGGAAAATTTCGAAAAATATGATGAATTGAACAAAACAAAGATTTATTTAGAAAAAATATTCTAGCATTTTTGGAGTATTTTATAATATTATTTGTAAATACTTAAAAATGTATGTTATAATGTTGTGGTTAATATAGCATAATGGTTAATTAGGAGGAAATTGTAATGAAGACTAAAATGGAAAAAATAGAAACTAACGTGGTAGAACTTGAAATAACAGTTGAAAAGGAAAAATTTGAAGAGGCTTTAAAAAAATCATTTAAGGAAAATAGAAATAAGTTCAATATACCAGGATTTAGAAAAGGTAAAGCAACTTTTAATATGGTAGTTATGAATTATGGTGTTGAAGTTTTATATGAAGATGCTATGAATATATGTTACAAGGATACTTATGGTGATGCTTTAGATGAAACTGGAATTTTTCCAGTTGACTATCCTGAAGTGGATATAGTTAACATAAAAAGAGGAGAAGAGTTTGTTTACAAAGCAAAAGTTACTGTAAAACCAGAAGCAGAACTTGGTGATTACAAAGGTGTTGAAGTTAAAAAAGCAGAATACAAAACATCAGATGAGGACGTTTTAAATGAATTAAAAACTATGCAAGACAAGAACTCTAGAATGGAAACAAAAGAAGATGGCGTAGTTGAAGATAAAGATATAGCTGTTATTGATTTTAAAGGTTATGTAGATGGAGTTGCTTTTGAAGGAGGAGAAGGAAAAGATTTTTCTCTAGAAATTGGGTCAAAAAGTTTTGTAGGAGATTTTGAAGAACAGCTTATTGGAATGAAAGTAGGAGAAAGCAAGGATGTAAATGTAACTTTCCCTGAAGATTATGGTAAAGAAGAATTAAATGGTAAGGAAGCTTTATTTGAAGTAATAGTAAATGATATTAAATTCAAAGAATTAACAGAACTTGATGACGAATTTGCTAAAGAAGTATCTGAATTTGATACTTTAGAAGAATTAAAAGCTGATATTAAAGCTAAAATGGATAAGGCAAACACAGAAAGAGAAAATAGGGAATATGAAGATGGAGTTATAGCTCAAGTAGCTGAAAATGCTAATGTAGAAATTCCAGATGTTATGGTAGAAAAAGAAATAGATTATATGATAAAGAATTTTGAATCTAGATTGTCTCAACAGGGTCTTGATTTAAAAACTTATTATCAATATACTAATACTACAGAAGAAAATATGAGAGATATGATGAAAGATGGCTCGACACAGAAAGTTAAACAAGATTTAGTTATTGAAAAAATAGCTGAAGTTGAAAAAGTTGAAGCTACAGAAGAAGAATTGTTAGCAAAAGCTACAGAAGTAGCTAAACAATATAGCACAGAAGATATAGATAAAACAGTAAAACTTTTATTAGAAGCACAAAAGGAATTGTTGAAAACTGACATAATAAATGAAAAAGTTATTAAGTTGTTAGTAGATAATAGTAAAGCTGTATAATAATAAAATGGGGTTTATGTAATTAAAGGAGGAGATTTTATGAGTTTGGTTCCTGTTGTAGTAGAACAAACTAACAAAGGTGAAAGAAGTTATGATATATATTCTAGATTGTTAAAAGAAAGAATAATAATGCTTAGTGAAGAAGTGAATGATGTAACTGCAAGCTTAGTAGTTGCTCAACTATTGTTTTTAGAGGGTGAAGATCCAGAAAAGGATATTTACTTATATTTAAATAGCCCAGGTGGATCTATAACATCTGGAATGGCAATATATGATACTATGCAATATATCAAGCCAGATGTTTCTACAATTTGTGTAGGAATGGCAGCATCTATGGGAGCTTTTTTACTAGCTGCTGGAGCGCAAGGTAAAAGATTTGCTCTTCCAAACAGTGAAATAATGATTCATCAGCCTTTAGGAGGATTCCAAGGGCAAGCTACAGATATTGGTATTCATGCAGATAGAATTTTAAGAATAAAAAAACAATTAAATACCATACTAAGTGAAAGATGTAATCAACCATATGAAAAAATAGAAAAAGATACTGAAAGAGATAATTTTATGTCAGCAGCAGAAGCTAAAGAATACGGGTTGATAGATGAAGTAATAGAAAAGAAAAAATAGCCTAAAGAGGTGAAATGATGGCAAAACAAGAAGATAAGAAGCAATTAAAATGTTCGTTTTGTGGTAAAAGCCAAGACCAGGTTAAAAGGTTAATAGCAGGACCAGGTGTTTTCATTTGTGACGAGTGCATTGAACTTTGTTCTGAAATAATAAGTGATGAATATGAGGAAACTGTTAAGGTGCCTTTAACTTCATTACCTAAGCCACTTGAAATAAAGGGCTATTTAGACCAATATGTAGTAGGTCAAAATGATGCAAAAAAATCACTTGCTGTAGCAGTTTATAATCATTATAAAAGAATAAATTCAAATGATTTTGATAAAGAAGTAGAACTTCAAAAAAGTAATATTCTTCTTTTAGGACCTACAGGTTCAGGTAAAACTCTTTTAGCACAAACTTTAGCTAGGTTTTTAAATGTACCTTTTGCTATAGCTGATGCCACAACATTAACAGAAGCAGGTTATGTAGGAGAAGATGTAGAAAATATTCTATTGAAGCTTATACAAAATGCTGAATATGATGTAGAAAAAGCAGAAAAAGGAATAGTATATATTGATGAAATAGATAAGATTGCAAGAAAATCAGAAAATCCATCTATTACAAGAGATGTATCAGGTGAAGGTGTTCAGCAAGCACTACTTAAGATACTAGAAGGAACTGTTGCATCTGTTCCACCTCAAGGTGGAAGAAAACATCCACATCAAGAATTTATTCAAATAAATACTGCAAATATATTATTTATTTGCGGTGGAGCTTTTGATGGTATAGATAGGTTAATATCTAAAAGAACTAGAGTGAGTTCTTTGGGTTTTGGAGCTACTATTGAATCAAAACAAGAAAAAGATTTAGGAGTGCTTTTGAAAGATATAATGCCTCAGGATTTATTAAAATTTGGTTTAATTCCTGAATTTGTTGGAAGAGTACCTATTTTAGTTACTTTAGAATCATTAAATAAAGAAGCATTAGTTAGAATATTAAAAGAACCTAAAAATGCATTAACTAAAGAGTATAGAAAACTATTTGAATTAGATAATGTTGAATTGGAATTTTCAGATAGGTCTTTAGATGCTATAGCGGAAGAAGCTATAAAAAGGAATACAGGCGCTAGAGGGTTAAGAGCTATTTTGGAAGAAACAATGAAAGATACTATGTTTGAAATACCTACAAGAGAAGAGATAGCTAAGGTTATAATAAAAGAAGAAACAATAAAAACTAAAGAACCAGAGCTTGTTTTCACTGATGGAGATAAAAGATTACCACTTAAAATAGCAAAAAAATCAAAAGGTAAGAAGGGCCCAGAGTCCGCATAAAAGCATAACCGAAAGGTTGTGCTTTTTTTTATAATATTTTATATTAATAAAAGGTTTAGGGAATATAATATATTTTTATGTAAATAATAGAAGTAGATTATAATTTAGGAGGTATATTAAAATGATGACTGAATTACTAATTATAGTTCAACTATTGTTTACAATAGTAATAGGATTATATTTTATTAATGCTTTAAAAATACAAAAGTCTAATAAGGTGGTTGTAAATAAAGAATGCGAAAAAGAGATGGAGAGTTTAATTAAATTAAGAAGTATTGAATTAACGCTACCACTTACAGAAAAAAGTAGACCTGCAGATTTCAAAGAGATAATAGGACAGGAAAAGGGGATTAAGGCTTTAGAGGCTGCTATTTGTGGCCCTAATCCTCAACATGTTATTATTTATGGTCCTGCTGGAGTAGGTAAAACTGCAGCAGCTAGATTGGTACTAGAAAAGGCTAAAAAAAAGGAAATATCACCTTTTGGTGCAGATTCTAAAATTATAGAAATAGATGCTACAACAATAAGATTTGATGATAGGGGTATAGCAGATCCATTAATAGGTTCAGTTCATGACCCTATATATCAAGGTGCAGGAGCCTTGGGAATAGCTGGTATTCCTCAACCTAAACAAGGCGCTGTTACTAAAGCACATGGAGGAATTCTTTTTATTGATGAAATAGGGGAGCTTCATCCAATAGAAATGAATAAACTTTTAAAAGTATTAGAGGATAGAAAAGTTTTTTTAGATAGTTCATATTTTAATCGAGAAGACTCTAATATACCTGAGTATATTAGAGAAGTATTTGTAAATGGATTTCCAGCTGATTTTAGACTTATTGGAGCCACCACTAGAAGCCCAGAAGATATTCCTGACGCTTTAAGGTCAAGGTGTGTTGAAGTGTTTTTTAAAGGTCTAGATTCAGATGAAGTAGAAACAATTGCTAGGAATGCTATAGCTAAGATTGAAATGAATATTGAAGAAGAAGCAATAAAATTAGTTGGGGAATATTGCAGTAATGGAAGGGAAGCTGTTAATTTAATTCAACTTTCTGGTGGAATAGCAATTAATGAAGAAAGAAATACTATAAAAATTCAAGATATAAATTGGGTAATAGAAAATGGAAGATATACAAAACGATTATATAAAAGAATATTAGATAAACCACAGATAGGGTATGTAAATGGTATTGGTGTATATGGGTCAGATTTAGGGATGCTGCTTGAAATAGAAGCATCAGCTATTAGGACCACTTCAAAGGGAAAATTAGTTATAACTGGTGTGGTTGAACAAGAAGAAATAAAAAACAGAACAGGGAATATAGTGAGAAAAAGTTCTGTAAGATGTTCTATAGAAAATGTTTTAACAGTTATAGAAAAAAAGTACAGTATAGATATTAGTAAATATAATATTCACATTAATTTTCCTGGAGGGATGCCTGTTGATGGACCTTCTGCAGGTATTAGTATAGCAGTAGCTCTGTTAAGTGCCATAAAAGAAATTCCTGTAAATAATAAAGTTGCTATGACTGGAGAAATATCATTAAGTGGTAAAGTAAAGCCTGTAGGAGGAATTAGTGTTAAAATAAAAGCAGCTAAAAAAGCAGGGGCTGAAATTGTAATTATCCCAATAGATAATTATGATGAAGTACATAGTCAATTGGATGGAGTGCGTGTAATTGCGATATCTTCATTAGATGAAGCAATTGAAATAGCTTTTATTAATAATAATAAAGAAGATGTTGATATTTTAACGGCTAAGAGTCTATGAAAAAATTAATATTTGAAATATAATATAATTATGGTTATAATGTATGAGTTAAATTATATTTAAGAAGAGGGGGCATACGGGTACATGGAAAAACATATAAAGAATCTTCCTCTAATACCACTTAGAGGGTTAACAATATTTCCATACATGGTTTTACACTTTGATGTAGGAAGGGAAAAATCTATAGATGCGTTAGAAGAAGCTATGGTTAAAGATCAAGAAATATTTCTCGTTTCACAAAAGGATGCTAAGATTGAAGAGCCAGAAAAAGAAGATATATTTAGTATTGGAACACTTTGTAGTGTTAAGCAAATATTAAAATTGCCAGGTGACACTGTACGAGTTTTAGTGGAAGGACAAAATAGAGCAGAATTATTAAATTTTACAAAGAAAGAACCATATTTAGAAGCAGAAATAAAAATTCTTGAAGAGGATGAGTGTTCTGATAAAAAAAAATGTGAAGCTTTAGTTAGAATGGTTAAATCAGATTTTGACGAATATATAAAATTATCTGGGAATATACCAGCAGAAGCACTTATTACTATTGATGATTTTGAAGAACCTGGAAGAATGGCTGATTTAATAAGTTCATATATATTGATAAAACAAAATAATAAACAGGAACTTTTAGAAGCAAGTGATGTGGTTTTAAGACTGGAAAAATTGGATGCTATTTTAGTTAATGAAATAGAAATATTAAGACTTGAGAAAAAATTAGGAATAAAAGTAAAAAACAAAATAGATAAGGG
>JBGUER010000057.1:0-16622 GCA_041821285.1 Clostridiaceae bacterium | reverse complement strand
AAGTTATTTACTGGTTTATTACCTTTATTACTTCTGTTTAGTTTTCAATGTTCATCCGCCATTCGACGGCTTAAATAGAATAACATATCCTATTTAATCTGTCAAGAAGTTTTTTTTACATCTTTCAATGTTTTTTTTGCTTCTTATTGGCGACAAGGAGTATTCTATCATAAATAAGTAATACAATTATATACTTATGTTGTGATTTTTTATATTATACTGTTTATTCAACGTTTTTCTTAATATTACTATCTTTTTTATATATTGATACACTAGGATAAGTATATTATTATTTATCTTTATATTACTATATTTATATTATTATATTTATAAAAAAGCTGGTGATTTATATAAAATCACCAGCTTTTTTTATTCTTCTATATCTTCATTTATATCAATATTTTTTTCTATATTACTATTTTCATCTTCGTTAACTTCTTCTTCATTAACTTCTTCTTCATTAACCTCTTCTTCATCTATTTCACATTCATCGCAATAATTTATCTTAGTCAAAGCAACAATCTTATCTTCATCATTACTTCTCATTAATTTTACACCCATAGTAGATCTACCATTTATAGATACATCCTCTACATTTATCCTTATAGCTATTCCATTATTATTTATAAGCATGAGTTCATCCTCATCCTTAACTATTCTAGCTCCTGATAGGACTCCAGTCTTATCTGACACCTTGTAGGTTATAAGACCCTTACCACCTCTGTTTTGAATGGTATATTCTTTTATTTCAGTTCTTTTACCATAACCATTCTCACTAACTACTAATAAATATTGGTCTTCTACAATAATATCTAAAGAAACAACCTTATCATCTTTTCTAAGTGTTATACCTTTTACTCCAGATGCTGTTCTTCCCATAGGTCTTATATCTGTTTCATTAAATCTAATAGAGTATCCTTTTTCAGTTACTATAGATATTTCTGCATCTCCTCTTGTTCTTTTAACATTTATAAGTTCATCATCTTCTCTTAAATGTATAGCAATTATTCCATTTTTCCTTATATAGTTGAAATTATCAATTGGAGTCTTTTTAACTATTCCATTTTTAGTACCAATTAGTATATATCCTTCTTTAGATTCATTATCCAAAGACAATATAGACTGAATTTTTTCATTTTTCTCAAGTGGAAGTAGATTTACCATATTTGTTCCTTTGGCTACTCTTCCTGCCTCTGGTATTTCATAAGCTTTTATTTTATATACTTTCCCTAAATTCGTAAAGAAAAGAATATTATTATGAGTAGATGTTGTAAACATATTTTCTACAAAATCATCTTCCTTTGTTGTCATAGCTGTTATTCCTTTTCCACCTCTTTTTTGAGATGAATAAGTTTCAGCAAGAATTCTTTTTATATATCCTTGATGCGTTAATGTAATAAACACATCTTGTTCCTCTATCAAATCTTCAATATTTACATCATTTAGACCCATTTCTATTTTTGTTCTTCTCTCGTCACCAAATTTTCTTTTTATTTCAGTTAATTCTTCTTTTATTATATTTAATACTAATTCTTCATTTTCCAATATTTGTCTTAATTTTGTTATTGCCTCTGTTAATTTATTTAATTCACTTTCTATTTTTTCTCGCTCTAAACCTGTTAAGCTTTTAAATCTCATATCTAAAATAGCTTGAGCTTGAACATCTGAAAGTAAAAACTTATCCATTAGTCCATTTTTAGCTATTTCTGTTGTTTTAGAAGACCTTATTAAATTTATTACTTCATCAATATTATCTTGTGCTATTCTTAACCCTTCTAAAATATGAGCTCTAGCTAATGCTTTATCTAATTCAAATTTAGATCTTCTTCTAATAACTTCCTCTTGAAATACTATGTAGTGATTTAGAATTTCTTTTAAATTTAGAACCTTAGGCTCATTATTAACTAAAGCAAGCATTATTATCCCAAAAGTATCTTGAAGTTTTGTATGTTTGTATAATCTATTTAAAACTACATTTGCATTGGCATCTCTTTTAAGTTCAATTACTATTCTCATACCATCTCTATCAGATTCATCTCTTAAATCTGATATACCATCTATTCTCTTATCTTTAACAAGGTTAGCTATGTTTTCTATAAGTCTAGCTTTATTAACCTGATAAGGAAGTTCAGTTATTATTATCTTTTCTCGTCCTTTTTCTTCCTCTATTTCACCCTTAGCTCTAACTACAACTCTTCCTCTTCCTGTCTCGTATGCTTCTCTTATTCCACTTTTACCTAATATTATCCCACTAGTAGGAAAATCTGGTCCTTTTATTTTAGTCATTATATCTAAAATACTTACATCTCTATCATCAATTAGCATAATTATTCCATCAATAACCTCTCCTAAATTATGAGGAGGTATATTAGTAGCCATACCAACAGCTATTCCAGATGAACCATTTACTAAAAGATTAGGAAATCTTGATGGAATAACTGAAGGCTCTTTTTCTTCTCCATCAAAATTTGGTACAAAATCCACAGTATCTTTTTCTATATCTCTTAACATTTCAAGAGTTATTTTACTCATTTTAGCCTCAGTATACCTCATAGCTGCAGCAGAGTCTCCATCAACTGAACCAAAATTACCGTGACCATCAACCAAAGTATATCTAATAGAAAAATCCTGAGCAAGTCTAACTAACGCATCATATACAGAAGAATCTCCATGGGGATGATACTTACCTAAAACGTCTCCTACTATTCTTGCACTTTTTCTATATCCTTTTTCCGGTGTTAAATTAAGCTCTTTCATAGAATATAATATTCTTCTATGTACAGGCTTTAATCCATCACGTACATCAGGAAGTGCTCTTCCAACAATAACACTCATCGCATAATCTATATAACATTTTTTCATTTCACTGTTAATATCAACTGGTATTACTTTTCCTTCATTGTTCATAATTACACCTCTTTATATATCCAGATTAACAACTTTCTTTGCATTATTCTGAATAAACTCCCTTCTTGGCTCAACTTTATCTCCCATTAGTATTGTAAATACTTCATCCGCTTCCATAACATCTTCAAGATTTACTTTTAAAAGAATCCTTCTTTCAGGATCCATAGTTGTTTCCCATAACTGTTCTGCATCCATTTCTCCAAGACCTTTGTATCTTTGTATATCTGTATTTTTATCTTTACCGCCTATCTCAGCTAATGTATCTTCTAATTCTTTATCACTATAAGAATAATACTCTTTTTTACCTTTTTTTACTTGATACAATGGTGGTTGAGCAATATATACATGGCCGCCTTCAACTAACTCTCTCATATATCTAAAGAAAAATGTTAAAATTAAAGTTCGTATATGAGCACCATCTACATCTGCATCTGTCATTAATATTATTCTATTATATCTGATTTTAGAAACATTAAATTCTCCACCTATTCCTGCTCCAAAAGCTGTTATCATAGCTTTTATCTGCTCTGAATTTAATATTTTATCTAATCTTTGTTTTTCAACATTCATTATTTTACCTCTAAGAGGTAATATGGCTTGAAACCTTCTGTTCCTTCCTTGTTTAGCAGAACCTCCCGCAGAATCACCCTCGACAATATATATCTCACATTCAGCAGGATCTTTTGATGAACAATCCGCTAACTTTCCAGGAAGAGATGTACTTTCAAGAACTGATTTTCTCCTTGTTAACTCTCTTGCTTTTCTAGCTGCTTCTCTTGCCCTTGAAGCTGTTAACCCTTTATCTATTATTATTCTAGCAATATCAGGATTTTCTTCTAAAAAAGTTGAAACTCCTTGACCTAATATACTATCAACAATTCCACGAACTTCACTATTTCCAAGCTTTGTTTTAGTTTGTCCTTCAAATTGAGGGTCTGTCAATTTAATAGATATGACTGCTGTTAAACCTTCTCTTATATCTTCACCAGATAGATTTTTATCACTATCCTTTATAAATCCAAATTTCTTAGCATAATCATTCACTATTCTTGTAAGTGCTGTTTTAAACCCTACTAGATGAGTTCCACCTTCAACAGTATCTATATTATTTGCAAAAGAAAATATATTTTCTGAATAAGTATCGTTATACTGAAGTGCAAGCTCTACTACATATTCGTCTTTATTTCCCTCTATATAAATCGGTTCACTATGTAGAGCAATTTTATTTCTATTCAGATATGATACAAAAGATTTAATTCCTCCTTCGTAATGAAAAATTTCCTCTTTTTCTTGTCTTTCATCTTCAAATTCTATTCTTATTCCTTTATTTAAAAATGCTAATTCTCTTAATCTATTAGCTAATGTTGAATAATCAAAATCTATTTCTTCAAATATTTCTGGATCTGGTACAAAATATATAGTAGTTCCATGTTCATCTGTATCTCCAAGCATTTTAAAAGAAGAATCTACTTTTCCTTTTCTAAAACTTTGACCCCAAACATGACCTTCTCTTCTAACTGTTACCTCACAATAAGAAGATAGTGCATTTACTACTGAAGCACCAACACCATGAAGTCCTCCAGATACTTTGTATCCTCCTCCACCAAATTTTCCTCCAGCATGAAGTATTGTCATTATAACTTCTACTGTTGGCTTATTCATTTTATGATGTATCCCAACTGGCATACCACGTCCATTATCAGTAACACTAACAGAATTATCTTTATGTATTACCACATTTATAATATCACAAAAGCCTGCTAAAGCTTCATCTATGCTATTATCAACTATTTCATATACCAGATGATGTAAACCTCTTAAACTAGTTGAACCTATATACATTCCTGGTCTTTTTCTAACTGCTTCAAGTCCTTCTAAAACTTGAATTTGACTTTCATCATAACTTTCTTTTTCTTGTGACATATATATCCTCCTTATTAAGGCTAATAATCTGAATCATTAAATCTTTTTGAAAGTGTTGTTGAAGAAATAGGTGAAATATATATCTTACTTTTTTTATCTATTTCAGCTATAACAAACGATTTACCTTCTTCCTCTGAAATTTTTTCAACAAAACCATCCTCTTTAGCCATTCTTATAAATTGAGTTGTATCTGAACTATAACTAGTACTTTCTAAATTAAAAATACCAATAACATCTTTATATGGAACAACCTCATTGTCACCTAAATGTAAAAACATATTATTCCTCCTTAAATAGTTCAACACTTTCATTTTCAACCTTGAAAATTCTTAAATCTTCACTACCTAAATTTTTTATATCTAAACTACCTGTTGTAGTAATTATAGTTTGAACATTATTTACAGAACTTAAAATATATTTTTGTCTCGAATAATCAAGCTCCGATAAAACATCATCTAATAGCAAAACAGGGTATTCTCCTATTATTTCTTTTATTATTTCTAAACATGCAAATTTCATTGATAACACTGCAGTTCTTTGTTGTCCTTGAGAACCATAGTATCTTGCATCAACCCCGTTTATCAAAACAGAAAAATCATCTTTATTAGGACCATGACTATTAGTTCTTCTTTCAAAATCTTTTACTCTACTAATTTTTAGCTCTTCTAATAAGCCAACCTCTATATCTTTTAAATTTTTTATTGATGTTATATATTCAAAACTTAAAGCTTCCTTGTTTTCTGTTATTTCCTTATGCATTTTACCACATATATTATTTAATTTCTCTAAATATTTTAATCTTTCTTTTACTATATATCCTCCATATTGTGATATACCCTGATCATAAATATCTAATAGATCATTATTTATTTTAGACCACTTTCTTAAGGCATTATTTTTTTCATTTAGTAATTTATTATATTTTACTAAACAATAAAAATATTTTCTATCTAGTTTACATAACTCTATATCTAAAAATTTTCTCCTGTACGATGGGGATTCTTTAACTATTTTTAGATCTTCAGGTGAAAAAATTACACAATTCAAATTACCAATTAAATCAGTAATTTTATTTATTCCTATTGAATTAACTTTTATAGATTTTTTTCCTTCTTTAGAAATTTTAATATCTATTCTTCTATCTATTCTTTTTTTTTCAGTATATACACTTACAAAAGAACTATCTTCATTCCATTTAATTATCTCTTTATCCCTACTAGTTCTATGAGATTTTCCTAAACTGCAATAATATATACCTTCAAGAATATTAGTTTTACCTTGAGCATTATCACCTATTAAAACATTAACCCCTTTACTGAATTCTAGGTATAATTCTTTATAATTTCTAAAATTTCTTAATTTAATCCATTTAACATACATAAATTCACCTTTTAATTATACCATAAATAAATATCATACTATGTATAATTATTTCCACATAATATTTTATTAATCAATTACCATAAAGCTTTTTTCATTAAAATCAACAATATCATTAGGTCTAAGTTTTTTTCCTCTTCTTAATTCTATTTCTCCATTTACTTTAACCTGTCCATTTAATATATAAATCTTT
Source organism: Clostridiaceae bacterium (assembly GCA_041821285.1). GTDB lineage: Bacteria > Bacillota > Clostridia > Clostridiales > Clostridiaceae > JAJBWD01. Next base: position 10,219 of record JBGUER010000057.1, on the reverse strand, counting down.
GCATCAGAACCTTGAGACACTTCTCCTGTAAATTTAAGAAATGAATCCAATTTTATATATTCAGTTTTTATTTTTATTTTTTCCATAATATCTCCTTTAATTTGCAAATATTCTAACTGGCAAAACCAGATATATAGAATTATCACTTTCTTTATTTTTGACTATACAAGGACTAACAGCACTAGAAAATTCTAAAACTATTTCTTCTTCATCCATTATTTTTAATAAGTCTATTAGGTATTTTGAGTTAAATGCAATTTGAATTGATTGACCTTGCAAAATAATATTTAACTCTTCTCTAACCTTTCCCAATTGAGAATTGGATGTTATTATCATATTTTCTTCATTTATATCGAATTTTATTAAATTCGTATTACCGTCTTTAGCTAGTAAAGAGGCTCTTTCAATACAATTTAAGATATCAATTCTATTAGCTATAACTTTTAAATTATATTCTTCTGGAATTATAGATTTATAATTAATAAACTCTCCTGATAACAAAATAGAAATAATTCTTGTTTTATTTAAATTAAATAAAATATGATTCTTAGTAAAAGATATTTTTACCGTATCATCACCATCTTCTAATATCTTAGAAACTTCATTTAAAGTTTTTCCTGGAATAACAACACTAAAATTATTATTAACATTTATAGATTCTGATCTAAGAGCTAATCTATATCCATCTAAAGCAACTAAACTTAATTTATTATTTTTTATTTCGAATAAAACTCCAGTAAGAATAGGCCTTGTTTCTTCTTGTGCCACAGCAAATAAAGTACCTTTTATCATATTTTTTAGTATTTGTTGATTTATTTCAACATTTATATCTTCATTAACGCTTGGAAGATTTGGAAAATCATCAGAATTCATATAAATAAGATTAAAGGTTGATTTATTACATCTAATCTCTAAAGTATTATCTTCATGTGTTTCTAATTCTATTTCACTATTTGGTAATTTTCTTATAATATCACCAAATAATTTTGAATCTACAACGATACTTCCTTTTTCATATATTTCTGCATCAAATTTTGTTTCGATACTAATATCTCTATCAGATCCTATTAATATGATTTCATTGCTGTTAGCTAAAATTAATATTCCCTGTAAAATAGCTATAGTAGATTTACCAGTTACTCCTTTTTGTGCTGTTTGTATAGCATCTAATATATTGGATTTATTACACACAAATTTCATTTATTTATCCTCCTTAAATTTCTATAATAATAATAATAATATATATATAAATTTGTTAGTAGTAGTAGTAGGGGCTGTTGATTTGTGGACAACCTTGAAAAACCAAATAAAATCAGTAAACACAGAAAAAATAATTGTGGACAAGTTTTTATTAAAAAAATCATCTTATCCACAGAATAATTTATATTTCTACAAATTTAAATATATCCACAGGTTATTAATAGAAAATTATCAACAGTGCATGATTATTTTTGATTTATCCTCTTAACTATCTCATTTACAGCGGTTTCTAGATTCTCATTAGTTTTTAAATTTGTGGATATCTTTTCACAAGCATGTATTACAGTAGTATGATCTCTACCCCCAAATTCTTCTCCTATTTTAGGAAGAGACATATCTGTCATTTTTCTACTAAGGTACATAGCTATTTGTCTTGGAAAAGATATATTTCTAGTTTTTCTTTGAGATATTAATTCTTCAACTTTAAGATTATAATAACTAGCTGTTATATCTTGTATTAAACCAATGGTAACTGCCTTTGGTTGTTTACTTGAGATTAAGTCTTTAAGAGCTTCAGACGCTAAGTCTACTGTTATTTCTTTATTTGTTAAAGAAGAATAAGCAACTACTCTTATTAATGCACCTTCTAGTTCTCTTATATTTGATTTAATTTTAGTTCCTATGTATATCATAACTTCATTTGGTATATTTAAATGTTCTACATCTGCTTTTTTAGTGAGTATTGCTATTCGTGTTTCAAAGTCAGGAACTTGGATATCAGCAATAAGACCCCATTCGAATCTAGATCTTAATCTATCTTCTAATGTAGGAATTTCTTTTGGAGGACGATCACTAGATAATATTATTTGTTTATCTAACTCATATAGTGCGTTAAAAGTATGAAAAAATTCTTCTTGTGTACTTTCTTTTCCAGCTATAAATTGGATATCATCTATTAATAGAACATCTATGTTTCTATATCTATTTCTAAATTCTACATTCTTATCATCTTTTATTGAATTAATGAGTTCATTTGTGAATTTTTCAGAAGATACATAAAGTACTTTTGAGTCAGGATTATTTTTAATAACGTATTGACCTATAGCATGCATAAGATGCGTTTTACCAAGCCCAACCCCACCATATATAAATAATGGATTGTATGCTTTGGCAGGTGATTCTGCAACAGCTAAGGAAGCTGCATGAGCAAATCTATTACTGTTTCCAACCACAAAAGAGTCAAAAGTATATTTGCTGTTCAGATTTGAATAAGTAAAATCTTTTTCAATAACTTTTTCTCTGGTTACTTTTTTATTAGTGTTTTCTAAAGGTATATTTTCAGAATTTACAACAAAGGTTATATCAAAATCTTGAGAAGATACATGTTTAACTGCATTTTTAATGAGTTCTTTGTATCTAGTATTTAATATTCCTTTTGTAAAATCATTTGGAGTATTTATAGTTATTGTAAAATTTTCAATAGCTATAGGTTCTATACTTTTAATCCAAGTATTATAACTTACTTCAGATAACTCTCCTTTTAAAGTATTTAATGTTTTTTCCCAAATATTTTTTAGTGTATTATCCATTAGTATTCCTCCACGGTAATTAATTATCAACAAATTTATCAACAATATTCTACAAAATACAATATAGATTAACTATGTTTATAAATATATTCAGATGTTAACAATATTGTATATAAAAACGATATAATTTGGTTGTCCACAAATATCAATTTATAAACATTAACATAATAAACAAGATACAAACCGTTGAATTTAGTAAAAATATATAGTGTTATTAAAATATTACACATAAATTAACCTTTTTATACACAGTTTAATCAACAACCTGTGTATAACTTTAATAAATAAGATGTTATTAACATCCTACTTTATGATAACAAAACTATCATAGCTATTCAATAAGTTATCCACAAATAAATTTAATTTTATTATATTTATCAACAATTTATTTTCTTGACAATAGAAATACATATATATATAATTTAATAGTGAATGTTTATCTTTATATATTGATAGATAAAAAATTATAGTAAATTAATTACTATATAAGACTGACTAAAGGGGGTGTAGTACAATGTGGATGACATACCAACCTAAAAAAAAGCAAAGAAAAAGAGAACATGGTTTTAGAAAAAGAATGAAGAATGCTTCTGGAAGAAATGTAATTAGAAGAAGAAGACAAAAGGGAAGAAAAAAATTGACAGCATAAGGCCGCTTAAGTGGCCTTTTTCTGCAATTGCAGTAAAAGGAGCTGCATTAAGGAGCAGTATTTATGAAAGAGAATAAGTTAAGAAAAAATATAGAATTTAGAAATGTATATAGAAGAGGCAAATCTTTATCTAATCAATATTTAGTTATGTATATATTGAAAAATAATAGGAAAGTAAATAGAATTGGAATATCTGTTAGTAAAAAAGTAGGTAAAAGTATAACTCGGAGTAGAGTAAAAAGATTAATAAGTGAAAATTATAGAAATAACTCTAATAAAGTTAAAGATGGATATGATATAGTTTTTATTGCAAGAGTTAGTTCTAAAGACAAAAATTTTTATGACATAGAAAAATCTTTAATAAATCTTATAAAAAGGTCAGGTTTATTAATTAATGAAGAAAATAATAATAGTAATAATTAGATTTTATCAAAAAAAAATATCCCCTAATAAAAAATATTTATATTACATGTTTGGAATAAGCAATCCTGGATGTAAGTATTATCCTACTTGTTCAGAATATGCTATAATAGCATTAAACAAATATGGGATTTTTAGAGGGAGTATTTTGTCTATATGGAGAATTTTAAGATGTAATCCCTTTAGTAATGGTGGTTATGATCCTGTTAAATAAATTTTTGGAGGTAAAAATTGAGCACATTCGTATCTTATTTAAGTAGTTTTTTTGATATAATACAGAATTTTATTTATAGTTTTATACCTAATTTAGGTGTTTCTTATATTTTAGCGATACTTGTTTTTACTGGAATAGTAAGATTGATTTTATTGCCTGTTAATATAAAACAAACTAAATCTCAGTTTAAAATGACTGAAATTCAACCTGAAATGAAAAAAATTCAGGATAAATATAAGAATGACAAAACAAAACAACAAGAGGAAACTATGAAGTTATATAAGGAAAAGGGAGTAAGTCCATTTTCAAGTTGTCTTCCACTACTTATACAAATGCCAATACTGTTTTCTTTGTTTTATGTATTTAGGGATTTACAAGGAATTGAAGGTGTTAAATTTTTATGGTTGACTTTAGATGAATCGGATCCAGCATTTATACTTCCAATTATATCTGGTCTAACTACATATGTATCTTCTAAATTAGCAGCAGCTGGTTCAACCGGAGATCAGGCTAAACAAACTCAAATGATGAATATCGGTATGAGTGTATTTTTAGTATTTATGAGTAGTAAATTTAGTACTGTTCTTGTTTTTTATTGGATAACAAATAATACTATACAAATAATACAAACAGCTTTAATGAAAAAGGCAATGAAAAAAGAAAAAGAAGCTGCTGTGTAAATATATTAGAGGGGTGAGTGAGCCTTGAAGGAAATAGAGTTTAATGGTAAAACAGTTGATGATGCTATAGAAACTGCTCTAAAAGAATTAAATACTACTAAAGATAAAGTTATTATAGATATATTGGATAATGGGAAAAAAGGATTATTTAATTTTATAGGTTCAAAACCAGCTATAATTAAAGTTAGTGTAAAAAAAGACTACTCAAGTGAAGCAAAGGAATTCTTAACCTCAGTGCTAAATGCCATGGGGGTAGTTGCTGATATTGTAATAAAGGATGAGGGTCAAGCAATAAAGATTAATTTAGTTGGTGAAAATATGGGTTTATTGATAGGATATAGAGGTGAAACTTTAGATGCTATTCAATACTTAGTAAGTTTGGCTATAAATAAAAATCAATCAAATGAGTATAAGCGAGTAATAGTTGATACAGAAAATTATAGAAAAAAAAGAGAAGAAACTTTAAGAAGGCTTGCAAATCGAATAGCATATAAGGTGAAAAAAACAGAGAGAGTAGTTAAATTAGAACCTATGAATCCTTATGAGAGAAGGATAATTCATTCTACTCTTCAAAGTAATGCTTATGTTACCACCTTTAGTGAAGGTGAAGAACCTTTCAGAAGAGTAGTAGTTGATATTAAGAAAGCCTAGTGGCTTTCTTTTTAATTTTTTACCGAAAAGAGAGGATGTACTATGAACGATTATGATACTATTGCAGCTATTTCCACTACTCTTGGAGAGAGTGGAATCGCGATAATAAGAATTTCTGGTAATAACGCTAGAAATGTTATAAAAAATATATTTAGAGATAAAAAAGGAAATAGAATAAATGAATTTAATCATTATACTTTTAAACATGGTTATATTCATGAAATAGAAACTAATGATGCATTAGATGAAGTTTTGGTTAGTTTTATGAAATCTCCTAATAGTTTTACTGGAGAAGATACTATAGAAATAAATTGTCATGGTGGTTTTTTAGCTGTTCAAAAAACTTTAGAGGAAGTAATAAAGTCAGGTGCTAGAATTGCTGAACCTGGAGAATTTACAAAAAGAGCTTTTTTAAATGGAAGAATTGATTTATCTCAAGCAGAAGCAGTAATTGATATAATTAATTCAAAAACTGTAAATTCAATAAAGTCTTCAATAAATCAATCTAAAGGAAACCTATCTATTATTGTTAACGAATTAAGAGATAATATATTAAATTTGATTGCAAATATTGCAGCTGTTGTTGATTATCCAGAGGAAGATATGGAAGATGTAACAGCTATGAATAGTATAGATAAAATAATGGATATTTTTAATAGGATAAATAAGTTAATTATATCTTATGAAGATGGTAAAATAATAAAAGATGGAATAAAAGCAGTTATTGTTGGCAAGCCTAATGTAGGTAAATCATCATTATTGAATAATATTCTAAAAGAAAATAGAGCTATTGTAACAGATGTTCCTGGTACAACTAGAGATATAATAGAAGAGTATGTAAATATAGGCGGTATATTATTAAAAATAATAGATACGGCTGGTATAAGAAAAACAGAAGATTTAGTTGAAAAAATTGGTGTGGAAAAAACTAAAGAAAAAGTAAAAGAAGCTGATTTAGTTATCTTTATGGTTGACGCTAGTAGAGAATTAGATAATGAAGATGAAGAAATACTAAGTTATTTACAAGATGGTGAAAAAAAATATATTGTTTTATTAAATAAAAGTGATTTACCAAATAAAATTGATAATTTTGAGTTAAAAGGTGTGAATAAGGAAAATATAATAAATATATCTGCTAAATCTGGTTTAGGAGTAGATTTAATAAATGATAAAATAAAAGATTTATTTTTTAAGGGAGATGTTTCTAGCTCTAATTATGTTATTAATAATTTAAGACATAAAGAATCTTTATTAAAGACTAAAGAAGCTTTAGAGGCTGCTTTAGAATCTTTAAAAAATGTTGGAGATATTGATCTTGCATCTATTGATTTAAAAAATGCATATTTTAGATTAGGAGAAATAACAGGGGACACTTTAGAAGATGACATAATAGATAAAATATTTTCAAAGTTTTGTTTGGGAAAGTAGGGATAATATGATTTATGATGCTGGTTATTATGATGTTATTGTAGTAGGTGCTGGTCATGCAGGATGTGAAGCAGCGTTAGCTTCTTCAAGAATGGGTATGAAAACCCTTATATGTACTATGAATTTAGATAGCATAGCTTTGATGCCGTGTAATCCGAATATAGGTGGTACAGCTAAAGGTCATTTAGTAAGAGAAATAGATGCTTTAGGTGGAGAAATGGGAATAAATATTGATAAAACATTTATTCAATCTAAAATGTTGAATACATCAAAGGGTCCTGCGGTTCATTCTTTAAGGGCTCAAGCTGATAAGGTTAAATATCATGAAGAAATGAAAAGAACGTTAGAAAAGCAAGATAATTTAACAATCAAACAAATAGAGGTTACTAAGATAGAAGTAGAAGATGGCAATGTATCAGGTGTGTTGACCAGAAATGGGGCTTATTTCAAATCTAAGGCTGTTATTGTAGCAACGGGTACTTATCTTAAGGGTAAAATTATTATTGGTGACGTGTCTTATAATGGCGGTCCTAGTGGGTTATTTGCAGCAAATGAGCTTTCAGATAGTTTGATATATCTTGGTATTAAGTTAAGGAGATTTAAAACTGGAACGCCTGCTAGAATAAGCAAAAGAACTGTAGACTTCACTAAAATGTATGAGCAAATTGGTGATAAAAATATCGTACCATTTTCCTTCTTAAATACCAATATAGATAGAGACCAAATTTTGTGCTACCTTACATATACAAATCAAGAGACTCATAGTGTTATAAAAGATAATATTCATAGATCTCCACTCTATAATGGTTCGATTGATGGTGTTGGACCTAGATATTGTCCATCTATTGAAGATAAAGTAGTACGATTTCCAGATAAAGAAAAACATCAGATATTTATTGAGCCAGAAGGTGAAAATACTGATGAGATGTATGTAGGCGGTATGTCCTCATCTCTACCAGAAGATGTTCAAATAAAAATGTTAAGGACAATAAAAGGATTAGAAAATGTTGAAATGATGAGAACAGCTTATGCAATAGAGTATGACTCTGTAGACCCTTTAGATTTAAAACTTACATTAGAGTTTAAAAATATAGAAGGTTTGTATGGTGCAGGTCAGTTTAATGGAAGTTCAGGTTACGAAGAAGCTGCAGCACAGGGATTAATTGCAGGAATAAATGCAGCAGTAAAAATAAAAGGTGAGGAACCTTTAATTTTAAAAAGATCAGATGCGTATATTGGAGTTCTTATTGATGATTTAATTACAAAGGGTACAAATGAACCATATAGAATGATGACATCAAGGTCAGAGTATAGATTAATCTTGAGACAGGATAACGCTGACTTAAGACTAACTGAAATTGGAAAAGAAATAGGTCTTGTTGATGAATTAAGATATGATAAATTTCTAAAAAGAAAAGAAACTATATATAAAGAAATAGAAAGAATAAAGGCATTACAGATAACCAATAAAAAAAAGGTAAATGATTTTTTGATAAATCATGATTCTTCTGAATTAAAAAAACCAATATCTTTATATGAATTAATAAAAAGACCTGAACTTGATTATATAAAAGTTCAACAACTTGATTTAGATAGAGTGGAATTATCTAAAGACATAATAGACCAAATAAATATTATATCAAAGTATGAAGGGTATATTGAAAAACAGTTAGACCAAGTAAATCAGTTTAAAAAATATGAAAATAAAATAATACCTTTAGAGATGATTTATTCTGAAATATCTGGTCTCAGAATTGAAGCAAAACAGAAGTTAGATAAGATAAAACCGTTAAATATAGGTCAGGCTTCAAGAATATCTGGTGTTTCACCTGCAGACATAAATGTATTACTAATATATATGGAACGTAAATTTAAATCTAATAGAAAGGGGGAATAATTTGAATTATTATCAGTTGTTAGAGATAGCTTGTAAGGATATTAATGTTACTTTCGATGAAATAAAGTATAATCAATTTATTCAGTATATGAATTTACTTAGGGAGTGGAACACTAAAATAAATCTTACTACTTTAGTTGAAGAAGAAGAAATTATCAAAAAACATTTTATTGATTCAATTAAAATATTTAAATATGAAAAATTTAAAACATTTAGTAAGATAATAGATGTTGGAACGGGTGCTGGTTTTCCAGGATTACCAATTAAAATAATACAACCTGATATGGATGTAACTTTGATGGACTCCTTAAATAAAAGAGTAAAATTTTTAGATGATGTTATAGATAAAGCAGATTTAAAAAATGTAAAAACAGTTCATTCTAGGGCTGAAGATGGTGGAAATAATCCATTGTATAGAGAAAAATTTGATTGCTGTGTATCTAGGGCGGTTGCTAATATGGCAGTTTTATCGGAATATTGTTTGCCTTTTGTAAAAATTGATGGATATTTCATTGCATTAAAAGGTCCAGCGGTTGAAGATGAGCTTAAGGTATCCGAAAAGGCTATAGATATATTAGGTGGTGTTGTTGAGAGTATTTTGCCTATAACAGTAGAAGAAACTGATTTAAATCACAATCTGGTTATAATAAAAAAAATAAGGAAAACACCAAAAAATTATCCCAGAGATGCGGGTATTGTTAGAAAGAATCCAATAAAGTAAATATTTGTATATAAATAGAAAATGATTTTTAAATAATTTTAAAGGAATTTTTTCTTTAATGTAGAAATCTACTATAAGAAAAGAAGAGGGATGGTTTTTATGGATAAGGATAATAACATAAAATATGTACCCATTGATTTGGTAAGTGCAAACATATATCAACCAAGAAAGATATTTGATGAAAATTCTTTAGATGATTTAGGGGAATCAATTAGAACTTATGGTATAATTCAGCCTATTTCTATTAGAAAAATAGGAAATAGATACGAAATAGTTGCAGGCGAAAGAAGATTAAGAGCTGCTAAAAAAATAGGTCTTGTTGAAGTTCCGGCTATAATTGTTGATATTACTGATAAAGAATCAGCAGCTATTGCATTATTAGAAAACATTCAAAGAGAAAATCTTTCGTTTTTAGAAGAAGCTAAGGCCTATAGGAATTTAATTAAGGAACATTCATATACTCAAGATCAATTGTCTGAAGTTATCGGTAAAAAACAATCAACTATAGCTAACAAGTTAAGAATTTTAAAATTGGATGATTCTGTTCTTAAAATCATAGAGGAAAATAAGCTTACTGAAAGACATGCTAGAGTTTTGCTTAAATTGCCAGATATTGAGGAGCAAAAACTTGTATTAGAAAAAGTAATAAAAAATGATTATAATGTAAAAGCTACTGAGGAACTAGTTGAAAGAGAATTGCTCAAATTATCAGGACAAGAAATTGCTATTGCTGGAAAAAGAAAAGTTAAATCTATAATGAGTCCAAGAAT
>JBGUER010000056.1:0-16649 GCA_041821285.1 Clostridiaceae bacterium | reverse complement strand
CAGCAGTTGATGTTTATGCTAATGATAAAATAATAGCTAAAAATTTAGCTTTTAGTAATTTTACAGAGTATATTCCAGTTACTAAAGGAATGTATAATATAAAAGTATATGCAGTAGGTACCACTAAAAATCCTGTAATAGATCAAGATGTGTTTTTACCAGGATATAAAATATTTACCATAGCTGCTATAGGAAAGTTAGAGAATATAAGTTTAAAATCAATTTCAGATACAAGGAAAATATTAAAACCAGGGAAATCCATGGTAAGATTTATTCACTTGTCTCCTAATGCACCAGAAGTTGATGTAACATTACCTGATGGAAAGATTGTGTTTGATAATGTTTCATATAAGGAAGTAACAGATTATTTAGAAATTGAACCTGGACTTTATAGATTTGATGTTAAATTATCTTCTAATGGAGATAATGTTTTAACAGTTCCAAATGTACGATTAAAATCTGATAAAATCTATTCTATTTATGCAATAGGACTTGCTGGAGATGAGCCGGCGCTTCAGGTAGTTATCCCTCTTGATGGGAATACTTATTTGAAATTTTAATTCAATTAAATAAAAATAAGAAAATAAAGAATATAAAATTGATGATATCTATCTTTTTATATTCTTTTTTTGTAAAAAAAGCTGTGAATGATAAAATATATAATATATTATATTGAAAAATATATTAATATGGAAAATCACAATATTTGTGGTAAAATATAATAGGTGTATAAAAAGGAGTGAGAATATATGGGTTTGTTAGGGTATAATTCCTTATTGGCTTTTGTAATATATATAATTCTTGGTGTTTATGCTTTTAAATTGAATAAAAAATCAAAGTTAAATCAAGTTTTTTTGGCCTTTTGCTTAAGTTTTGCAGTTTGGTCCTTTCCATATATTTTTTTATATGACACTGAAAATCTATCGCCATTATTAATTTGGTATTTGAAAAAAATTGCAACAGTTGGATGGTGCTTTTATCCTGGAATAGGACTGCATTTAGCTTTTGTTTTGACTGGTAAAAATATAAAAGGTGGTAAAAAAAAGTTTTTTTTATATTTGCCATGTATCTTAATTTTAATTTTGGCTATTTATTGGTTTCCACCATTAGTAAAAAAACCAGACTCATTATATGATGTGTATTCAATGTTAAGTCTTTTAGTAACACTATCATATATAGGAATGAGTATTATTATGATTTATATTTGGGGAAAAAAATCAAAAAGTATAAAGGAAAAAAAGCAATCAAAATTAATCGTTTTCACCGGGTTTGCTAGCTATATTTTAGGGGTAATATTTCATAATATTTTACCTTTATTTAATATAAAAACATATTTTATTGGTCAAATTTTAGGATTGATTTGGGCATATGGAGTATATTATGCAATAACTAGATATAAATTTTTAAATTTAACTTCATCATATGCAGCGGAAAGTATCGTTGGTAAAATTAAAGACATGATAGTTTTGCTTGATACTGAAAATTGTATAATATATTTTAATAATCAATTTGGTAATGTTTTAGGTTATAACCATAATGATATATATGGTAAACATTATTTAACTATATTTGATAAGGATTTTTCTTTATCAGAAAAAAAACAAGAAAATCTATGTATACCTATTAATAAAGAAATGATTCCATGTGATGTTTTATCAACTAAAATATATGATAAAGATGGAGATTTTATTGGAACTATATTGATTATAAATGATATAAGAGAAACTAAAAAATTAAGAAATGAAATAATAGAAAGAAAAAATGCAGAAACTTCATTAAGAAATTTACTTGATAATTCAGGTCAAGGCTTTTTAAGTTTTAGTGAAAATTTAATTATACACAAGGAATATAGTGAATTTTGTAAAAAAATATTTGGTGAGGAATTGTGTAAAAAGACTTTTCCAGAAATTTTATATAAAGAAAATAAAATTCAAAATAGTAATTTTGGAATTATTTTACTAGACTCATTCAAAACAAAAAACTTACAGCAACTTCCTGATTTTGCTATAGTCAAAGGCAAATATATTGGTTTAGAATATAAATTCGTTTGTGCTAATAACAAACAAAATATAATGGTAATACTAACAGATGTAACTAAAGAAGTTAAACTAAGAAGAAAAATTGAAGGAATATTACTTGGAAATAGAACTAGTTATAATCTTTTAATACAAAATGCAAGAGATTCAATATTGCTTCATAGAGATGGGAAACTTATATTTGTAAATGAAAGTGCTGCTAAAATTTTAGGATTTATAAGGCCAGAGGAGTTAGAAGGGAAAGATTTATATGATTTAACCCCAGTAGATTTAAGGGAATATATAAAAGAAAAATACGATGAAGTCTATGAGAAGAAAGATAAAATTTTAAGCTTTCGAGGTAAATGTAGAAAAAAAGATGGACAAATAATTGAAGTTGAATACAAATCTACCTATTTTATGTACGATGGTAAATCAACTATACTTAGTATAATAAGAGATATAACTCAAGAAAAACAAATTGAAAAACTTAAAAAAGAAGCGAAAAAAAATAAAAAAATCTTAGAAGAAACACTAGAAAATAATAAGGTGATAACAGAATTTTTTACTAATGTTTCTCATGAACTTAAGACCCCATTAAATGTAATATTTACGGCAACACAAACGCTTATGATGTATGAAAATAATGAAATCACTATAGAAAAAAGAAAACATTATTATTTAATGATAAAACAAAATTGTTATAGACTGACTAGATTAATAAATAATTTGTTAGATATAAGTAGGATAGATTCAGGATTTATAAAGAGTGATTTTAAAAACAGTAATATAATCCAGATAATAGAAGATGTTTCTTTATCAGTTGTGCCACATTTAGAAAGTAAAGGAATAAAATTAATATTTGATTGCAATGTAGAAGAGAGAATAATGGCTATAGATGTGGATAAAATTGAAAGAATAATATTAAATTTAATATCAAATTCTATTAAATTTACTGATAGAGGCGGGAATATTAGTGTAACAGTTTTTGATAGAGGAGATATTGTGGATATATATATTAAAGATACAGGAATAGGAATACCTCTCGATAAATTACAAATAATATTTGAAAGATTTAATCAAGTGGATAAAACCTTATCTAGAAATAGAGAAGGGTCAGGAATAGGTTTATATTTAGTCAAGTCTTTTGTAGAAATACATGAGGGAAGTATAAGTGTGGATAGCATTTTAGGACAAGGTAGTGAATTTAAAATAACTCTTCCAGTTAGACTAATTGAGGAAACACAAGAGGATGAAAAATTAAAGGAAGTTAATATAGAAAGGATTAATATAGAATTTTCTGATATATATAAATAATGAATAAGAACTATTATCTTATAATAAAAAAATCAATCAAACAAAAAGGCTTTTTCAAGTGTTAAATTATACCTTAATTTTTGAATATAACAATGATGAAGAATAAAATTCATTTCTATAGCAGAAAAAGGGTTGGGGGTAAAAATATAAAAAGATGATTTCCAAATACTTCTAAAAATTAAGCAAAAATGCATAATTATAAAATAGGACTTTCAATTTTTCTAAAATAATGTATAATTATATATGTAATTATACATATATAAATAAAAGATTGGGAGGTTAAAAATGGATAAAAAGGAAAGTTTATCAAAGAAATTTATTAAAAATTTAGGATTTATAATTATTATTGCCATGGTACTAGGAATTTTTGTTGGATGGTTAATGGGAGACAAGGCTAGTGTATTTGCACCACTTGGAGACATATTCATTCAGCTTATTAAAATGATTGTTATTCCAATAGTAGCTATATCTATTACTGCAGGTGCTGCATCTATTGGAAATGGTAAATCTGCTGGTAAAATAGGAATCGCAACTTTTGGTTATTACATGCTAACTACAGCTGTTGCAGTTACATTAGGATTGATTTTTGGAGAATTATTCAAACCAGGTATTGGTGTTGATATTAGTTCTATTCAAAATATGTTTTCTAATGAATATGCAAGTCAAGGAGCTATACCAGGTTTTTGGGAAACTATAAAGGGGATAATACCTACAAATCCTATAAAAGCTTTAGTAGATGGGAATATATTACAAATAATATTTTTTAGCTTGTTTTTAGGTTTTGGAATATCCTCGCTAAAAGAAGAAAAGAAAGATTTTGTATTAAAAGGATTTAACTATATTAATGAAGCACTTATTTATATCATCACAAAGGTTATGTATTTTGCACCAATTGGTGTATTTGCTTTAATGGCAGATGCTACAGGAACATTTGGGTTTGATATTTTAAAATTAATATTAAAATTATTTGGAGTTTATGTTTTAGTTTTAATTATCCATACATTTGGAGTTTATTCTGTTATGCTTAAATCTTTTTCGAAAATTTCAATAAAAGATTTCTTTAAGGCTATGGGTAAAGTTCAAGCGGTAGCATTATCTACAGCATCATCAATGGCTACTCTTTCACTAAATATGGAAACGTGTGAAGAAGAACTTGGGGTTTCAAAGGAAACTACATCTTTTGTATTACCTTTAGGTGCTACTATAAATATGGATGGAAATGCTATTTATTATGCTTTAGTAGCTTGCTTCTTTGCTCAAATGTTTGGGATAGATTTAGGAATGTCACAATATGTAGCTATTATTATAACAGCCACAATAGGGTCTATTGGTCAAGCTGGGGTCCCAGGACCTTCGCTTTTAGTTGTAGCAGTGCTCTTAGCGGCTAATTTGCCAGTAGAAGGACTACCTTTATTATTTGGTGTAGATAGATTATTTGATATGTTAAGAACAGCTGTAAATGTTACAGGAGATGCTTCTTGTGCCGTTATAGTAGATAATTTAAGAGAATAAAGATGGGTTATCCCATCTTTTTTTTATTTGACTTATTTCTAAATTTAAAATATAATTATTATCAAATAATGTTTATTGTGTATAAAAATTTAGATACTATAAATACTATATAGAGGTGATAAATATGAAAAAAAGCATGAATGTATTTATTTTGTTAATTATCTTTATTCTACCTATTATTTTATCTAGTTGCACTAAAGAGGTGAGTGCTATAGCGTATAAAGACATAACTGCGAAACAAGCAAAAGAAGAATTAGATAATGATTCATCTATTGTTTTATTAGATGTAAGAACTCAACAGGAGTATGATGAAGGGCATATAAAGGAAAGTATACTTATACCTCTAGATCAACTTAAAAGTAGAGCAGAAGGCGATTTAAAGGATAAAAACGCTAAAATATTTGTATATTGTAGGTCAGGAAATAGAAGCAAACAAGCAGCTATTATTTTAAATGATTTAGGATATACTAATGTTTTTGATTTAGGGGGTATAATTGATTGGCCTTACGAAATAGAAAAATAAAATAATGCTTGATTTAATATATATTTTGTTGTAAAATTTATATTAATTTAATAAAATTCTTATCAAGAGTGGTGGAGGGACTGGCCCGAAGAAACCCAACAACCAACGTTTTCATTTAAACGTCCGGTGTTAAATCCAGCAGATTTGTCTGAAAGATAAGAAGAGGTATATTTGTGATACGCCACTTCTTAGGAAGTGGTTATTTTATTTTAAGGGGGCTTTTTAAATGACAAAGAAATATGGAAAGGGAACTATTTGTGTTCAAGGAAATTATAGTCCAAAATCAGGAGAAACTAGAGTTTTGCCATTATATCAAAGTACAACATATCAGTATAATGATCCTGATGAAGTAACAGATTTATTTGATTTAAAAACTGAAGGGCATATGTATTCAAGAATAAGTAATCCCACTGTTTCAGCTTTAGAAGAAAAGGTGAATCTTCTTGAAGGTGGAGTTGGCGCACTAGCAGTATCTTCTGGCCAATCTGCAAGTCTATTAGCATTTGTGAATATATGCAAAAATGGAGACCATATAGTAGCGGCATCTACTATTTATGGTGGGACTACTAATTTATTAGGATCTACTCTTAAAAACTTTGGAATAGATGTGACTTTTGTAGACCCAAGTTCAAGCTATGAAGAGATATTAAAGGAGTTTAAACCTAACACTAGATTGATATTTGGAGAAACTATTGGAAATCCTGGTTTGAATGTTTTGGATTTTGATAAGTTTTCTAAATTAGCTAAAGCAAATAAAGTTCCATTTATTGTGGATAATACTCTAGCTACACCGTATTTGTGTAATCCATTTAAGCTTGGAGCAAATATTGTAATTCACTCGGCCACTAAGTATATAGATGGTCATGCGTCTACTATTGGTGGAATAATAGTTGATGGCGGTAATTTTAATTGGGATAATGGTAAATTTAAGGAACTAACAGAACCAGATCCTAGTTATCATGGAATAAGATATTCAGAAACTTTTAAAGAAAAAGCATATATTACCAAGGCAAGAACACAGCTTCTAAGAGATTTAGGATGTTGCTTAAGCCCTTTTAATGCATACTCTATGCATTTAGGACTTGAAACACTTCATCTTAGAATGGAAAGACATAGTAGTAATGCTTTAAAACTTGCTGAATTTTTAGAGGAAAATGAGAAAGTTTCTTGGGTAAGTTATCCACTTTTAAAAAGTCATAAAAGTTATGAATTGGCCAAAGAATATCTTCCTAAAGGTGCAAGTGGTATATTATGTTTTGGGGTACAAGGAGATATAGAAACTGCAAAAACTGTTATAAGAAATTTAGAATTGGCTTCACTAGTTGTTCATCTAGGCGACGTTAGAACTTCAGTACTTCATCCGGCTAGCACAACACATAGACAGCTCAGTGATGAGCAACAAATTCTATCTGGCGTTACTAAGGACATGATTAGGGTGTCTGTTGGAATAGAGGACATAGATGATATAATAAGAGATTTTGAATTAGCTTTAAAAAATTGTTGAATAAATAAAGAAAGAAAGGGATGTTTGAATGTCTATAGTTGTACCTAAAAATTTACCGGCAATAGACATATTAGGAGAAGAAAATATATTTGTTATGACAGATGAAAGGGCATATCATCAAGACATTAGGCCTTTAAAAATTCTTATTCTTAATTTAATGCCATCAAAAATAGAAACGGAAACACAACTTATAAGATTGATTGGAAATACTCCACTTCAAGTTGAGATATTTTTTATGAATACTAAAACTCATAAATCTGTAAATACTTCATATAAACATTTAAAATTATTTTATAAGACTTTTGAGGAAGTAAATGATCAAAAGTTTGATGGGATGATAATAACTGGAGCGCCTGTTGAAAAAATGGAATTTGAACAGGTTGATTATTGGGATGAACTTAGAGAAATAATGGAATATTCAAAAACTAATGTAACTTCTACACTTCATATATGTTGGGGTGCTCAAGCAGGACTTTTCTATCATTATGGAATAGAGAAATATCCTTTAGAAAAAAAAATGTTTGGAGTATTTAAACATAAAATATTAGATAGTAAAGTTGAACTTTTAAGGGGATTCGATGATTATTTTTATATTCCTCAATCTAGACATACTGAAAATAAGAAAAATGAGATTGAGTGTAATGACAATCTTAAAATTTTAGCAGAGTCAGAAGAAGCAGGACTTGGAATAATAGCATCTAAAGATGGAAAACAAATATTTGTTACAGGTCATTTAGAGTATGAGATAAATACATTGGATTTAGAGTATACTCGAGATATTGATAAAGGCCTTCCCATTGATGTACCTAAAAATTATTACGAAAATGACGAACCAAATGGAGAAATCCAAGTTAATTGGAGAAGTAGTGCTAACTTGTTTTTCTTAAATTGGCTTAATTATTATGTTTATCAGGTAACTCCTTACGAACTATAAGATGTGCCTTGCAAAGCCTAGATTTTAAGCGGCTTAGGCGATTTGAAAGTGTTTTTCTTATCGCAAAATATCGTATATTTTGGGGCCAAATTGGAGTCAAAAACAGATTGAAATGGAGTCAGAAATTTGGGTGAAAATGAGTTGGAATTGGATTGGAAAATGGAATTGGAATCGCAAGAAAGATGATGGATGATTTCAGAAGATAATCTGTAGTATAGGGATCGGTATATAAAATGTATAATGAAGCAGTATGCTTGGAAATGGCAATACCTGAAGGGGGAAAGGTCGTGACGAGCATGCTGCTTTTGTTTGGGGTGGAGATGAATTATGGAGTGGGTGGTTTTTGAAATCAATGATATATTTTACTTGTCTTGATGGGGAAATATGACATCCACTGACTAGAGGCATTTGGGGACGGAGACGGCTCAGACGAGTATCTAGCCATGTCAGTGGGGAGAAAAGATTTGAATTTGAAAGGTTTTAAGAGCAAGTGAAAAATAATGACGAATAAAGAGAACAGATAGAAATAAAGTTTGTAAAAAGGGTGCTATTTTGTTGTAAACTGTAAATTGTAGCTGTACAATTAACTATTGTGTGTACAATTTTATTCAAAAAAAATAACTATGACTTAATTATTAGGTGCTAAAATATTATAATAAATTTAAAAACTGAAATTTGCAAAAATATCTGTGTAAACTATAATTATTTCATGATTTTGCATACATTTGTAAGATTACATACTCGTCTATATTTGCATGTATTAGGGGAAGCATAGGAATTTCTCGGTTTAAAAACACGATGTTTTTTAATTTCCTTTGAAATAGTTGTTGGGTCTTTTCTTAAAAATTTAGCTATTTCTTTAAGTGTCATTTGTTTCTCTAATGCTTGTTCAATATAAATACGATCATCAAGTGTCATATGTCTTTGATTACCTTTAATTTCTTTTGACATAAAAAACTCCTTTCCAATGCAAGTAGAACACTATTTTAATTGTAACGGAATTTAGTGCAGAACTAAACTTTACTTTATAATATAAATGTGGAATTTACTTTTTCATTCAAGACAAATAATATACATATATGTATATTATTGACATAAGATTTGATTATTGTTATAGTTTAATCATGATATTGATTTTGGTAGTTATTGTGCGAACAAAAAAACTAATATCTTTATTTATAGCAAAATTATTAACTTGCTATTATGTACTGTGCTTTCAAATTATGTTTTTTAATTAATCTTTGTACAAGCTAGTTCAAAAATCATTAGTTTTAAGGAGGATTTTAAATGAAATATAGTAGGAAACTTTTTAGTTTAGTACTCTCTGTTGGGCTTATTTTAAACATAACCGGAAATATAGGCGTAAAAGCTAATAATGTTGATGAGATTGTGACAATTAAAGGAAGTAACGACTTTGTAAAAGTACATATTCCACCCAAGAATTGGGATCCAATCCATGCATCCAAAGCAGAACTTAATTACTATGGTTATCCTTCTCGCCCAGAGGGTGACAAGGAAATTAGTAACTGGAACAAGATGGTTTCTGCAACTTGGGTAAAGCCAGAATTTGCTATATCGGATATTAAACACAAACCACATGATACTAAAAAATCTGATGATATAAACAACATGGTACATGCGTCAAGTTCAAATTGGGCAGGTTTTATACATACAGGTACTTCATATGGATCTGGTGGACATTGGCTGGTACCTTCGGTAAGCACACCAACTTTGCAAAGAGGATATTCATCGCAATGGGTAGGAATTGGAGGTGGAAATTCTACAAGTAAAACATTAGCTCAAATAGGTACTTCTGCGCAATCAGGATTGGTATCTAATTCCTATTATCCTTGGTTTGAAATTTATGGTTCAAATGCAATAAATAATGGGTATGAAGTCAAGATAACTAATTTTAGTGTTTCGCCAGGAGATAAGATGTATGGTGTTGTTCAGATACAATCTATTGCCAATAGTAATGTAACGTTTTGGTTTTATTTGGTAGACGAAACTAAAGGAACTAGCACCTCATTTAGTAAAATTGTATCAATAACTGATAATGTTGGTGTAAATCAAACTGCAGAATGGATTTCTGAAAATGTTGATTACTTATACCCCAAAACTGTTACTAATGGTTCTTCTGTTGTTTCATTTTTACAATGCAAATACGAACGTGGTTTGAATTCTGATTGGACCACATTATCAGACTCAGATAGTAGTATAAGCGAATGTGACATGTATAGCTCATCTAATTCACGTTATATGGCCTTACCAGGAAACATATCTTCAGGTAACTTTGATATAAGTTGGATGAATTATAATTAGCGCTGTTGATAATATATATTCGCTGTTGGGATATTATATTTGATTAGAGGTGGATGTATATATCATAAGTATTATTTAATGGCTGAGGTCTTATAAAATTGTACCTTGATGTTACACCTTTCTATAATCATAGCCAAGATAAGTGTCCTGCTTAGAATCATGAACACTATGGTAAGATCACAATTCTCAAAGGGTTTATCAAAAACCTCTTCTAAGTTTGAAGACGTGATTGACGTGTTAGTTACAATGTGTTTGTGCTGGGTGAAAAGCAAGTAATTCTTGAAAATTCGTAAAATTTTATTGATAATAAGTTTCTTTGAGCGCTATTAAATCTTTATCACAGAATTTCGGGAATAACCATCTCAAGTTTTATTATAGAACCTAATCCATGATTTTTTGGAGTCGATGTTGAGTAATTCATAAATAAGACTTGAGGTAATTATTTCACTATCACTAATCATAAAAGCGAGATATGAATAACAGCATTATACTTATTCTTGGATAGAACAATCTTATGTATGTGAAAACTCTTATATATTTTATTTTTATGGCTCAACTTGTGCCTTTAGGAAATACAAACAAGATTCAAAAAATATCTTGTTATAAAAAAGTGTATAAAATAACCTATTTAGTATTACTATTTACGTGCGTTAAACTTTGATTTAGATAGTGTAAAGTAAAATATGAAAAAAATATTGAAATTTTTTAAACCCAATTCATTATAAAAACTTAAATATTGTCTTAATTTACTAACAAAAATTTTAATTCAGACACAACAAATGACCTTCATAGTTGAAGGTAAAAAATGTAACCAATATTTAAAAATTGATTTTTTCTAAGATGCTTGATCCTTTTGCATGTTCAATATGGTTTGTTGACCAAGATAAATAAGTATTAGCCATTTGGCAGGCATATTATCAGATTTACTTAAAGCATCTAACTTATTTAAGGGTTTCCAATAGTTATACGGGTGAGGACGTAAGAAGTTATAGTAAGCTACCCATAAGGACACACCATAAAGTGCACCATCTTCACTTCCATAACCACCAGAAACACGGTAAGAAGATTTGAAAGTTCGGTTAAGACGTTCTACTATTTGTTTTACTAAGCGGAATTCAGCTGATACAGCGTCATCATTGGAAAGTCCAATAACTTGTGTAACATCAAAATCCCACCCTTTAACAATCTTGCACTGTTGACTTGCAAGAGGATAGGCGCTATAACCATCTGCAACAAATTTTAATGCTTTGTTTGGGAATACTTTAAACTTTTCAAAAGCCATGCGCATAGCAAGAATGCATGGACCTACAGCACGAGTATCAGATACTTGGTATCCAAGAATGGATTTTTTACAAGCATCCATGATAATCCAAACATAATGCTTTATACCTTTTACTTTGATGTAAGTTTCATCAGCAGAAAGAATATTGGTAGGTTTATAGTCAAAAGTATCCGTAAAGGGTTTAATGACAGCTGCTGCAGTCATAGCATAATTAGCAACCATTGTATGTGAAATAGGGATACCATGTACTTCTTCTAAGGCATGTGCAGTCTGTCTAGTAGATAACTTAAGATTTACGTGGTAAGTAAGGCATAGGCCCATGATATAGGCATTGAATTTTTTAAATTTAAAATTACTAGCATTTGAAGGAAGTTCATGTAAGTCCATTTTAAAAAAGTCTATAGTAAATTCACGATAAATATAATGAAGCTTGTACTTATATTTATCAGAGTCATTTAAATCTTTAGGGAGCTTATCCACTTTGAATTTTTGATATTCAGGACTATGAGAATCGTCAAAATCCCATTGTTTAAGAGGAATATATTTTGAGATAAATAAAAGTAATTCACTAATTTGTTATAATAAATATTGATTATATAGTAGTAAATAAGTTATAATTGAAGCCATAACGATGTCATCCTTTCATGTTTATTTTTGATGGTTAAGCGCTTCAATTATAACATGAAATAGGGGGTCATTGTTTTTTTATCCAAAAAACTCTGTAACCCTTGATATATAAAGAAAAATATAAAAGAATAGCGTAAAAAACTTTACACTATCTTGATTTAGGAGAAGGTGAGGATTATGAAAAAGAAGATAACGATTAAAGTAATTATCATTTTAATCTTATTTTTGTCAATTTTAGCATATATCTATTTCGAATATAGAGAAAAAAGCATTAGTAATGTTATACATATAAATAATAACATCTGTACAAAAGTGATAATCAGAGACGAAAGAGATTCAAATAAGTATTATACAATAGATGATAAGAAGAAGGTAGATGAATTTTTGGAAAAGATAAATAGTGATATTATAAAGAGACAAAGAAACCCACAATATTCAAACGGTTGGCAGTATACGGTTGATTTTTATAATAATGAAAAAAAAATATCTAGTATTATATTTAGAAATGACATAGAAATATCTGATGTTCACTATCAAATAATTAAAGGCGAAGTAACTCCAAAAAATATTGCTGAATTTATGAATTAAGCAGTTTTTATCAAAATCATGTAGATATTGATATCATATGCGTAGTATTCCAATATAAAAAAACTTATACACATAATAACATTTTATTAATATGAAACTTCTAAAAAATATAAGAAGCAATTTGGTAATAGTTTTAGGACACTCTGCTGAAATTATATTGCTTTCGCCTGTTTCTTTTTCATAGGCTTTACAAGCGTAGCTATATGTCACGTGTTCTTCAATTATAAGTTTAGCTAGTACATATTTTATAATTTCCTTTTTAGATTTAACTCCTTATCTTTTTTATTAATTTCATTTTCCATTTCCTCAACTTTTTCAATTAATGTTTTTGTATCTTTATTATCTAATTTTCTATCTGCATCAGCAAATAAGGTTATTTTGCGTAATTATGAGGGTGTGATAACAACATATCACGAGATTTACAATTAGTGTAATTCAAAATGTAATTTAAAATGCTATACTTGTAATCTACAGTTAAACCTTAAGAAACCTGCGAAAGATAAGAGTGTAGGTATTGAAAGCTTAATTAAGGTTATATAAGGAGAAAATATGTTTGAAATAATTGAAAAAATTGATAATTCAATAAATGGCTATGCAAAAGGATGTTAAACAATTTGAATATAAATTATTAGATGGATTTGAATGTAAAAAAATTAACAAATATGATATTCCTAATATGGTAGAAGTATACAAAATGGTATTAAAAACATGCCTATTCCCTATATTTGATGAAGAATATATCTTTAAAACTATGCAAGAAAATATAATGTATTTTGGAATATGGGATAATGGTAAGTTGGTTGGATTATCTTTAATAGGAACTTTCTAAAGAGTATTCAAATGCTGAAATGATGGATTTTGCGGTACTTAAGGAATATAGGGGTTATGGTTTCGCACGGTATCTACTCAATCAAATGGAAAATGAACTTAAAACATTAAATGTAAAGTTGGCATACACAATAGCAAAAGCGAAATCAGAAGGGATGAATATTACTTTTACAAAAAATATATATACCTATGCAGGGACATTAATAAATAATACTGATATTGCTGGACAAATTGAAAGTATGAATGTTTGGTATAATAATATTTATTAAATCGAATTAATGAGACTAATTAAAAATAACCGCTAAGCTTAAAGCTTAGCGGAATTTTTATATTCTAGGAACTCGTCAAAAGACATAGTTTTATCTACTATTCCATCTTCTTTTAATTCTATTACTCTGTTAGCAATAGTGTTTATGAATTCATGGTCATGTGAAGAAAATAATAAACTGCTTTTATAATCTACTAGACCGTTATTAACAGCAGTTATAGACTCAAGGTCTAAATGGTTTGTTGGTTCATCTAGAATTAAAACATTTGCACTAGATAACATCATTCTAGATAGCATACATCTAACTCTTTCACCACCGGATAGAACTTTTGCTTCTTTTAGAGCTTCTTCTCCAGAAAAAAGCATTCTCCCTAAAAATCCTCGAAGATAACTTTCTGACTTTTCTTCTGAAAACTGTCTAAGCCAATCTACAAGGCTTAAATCTACATCATTAAAGTATTCTGAATTATCAAGTGGGAAATAAGCGTTTGTTATGGTGATTCCCCATCTAAAACTTCCGCTATCTGGCTCTAAATCCCCAACAAGAATTTTAAATAGAAGGGTTTTAGCTAAAGGATTATCTCCAATAAAGACTATTTTATCATCTTTATATACTGTAAAACTCACGTTGTTTAGTATTTTAACACCATCTATTGTTTTAGATATTCCATCTACCATTAAGATGTCATTTCCAACTTCTCTTTCTGGTTTAAATCCAACAAATGGATATCTTCTGCTAGATGGTTTGATATCATCTAAATTTATTTTATCTAAAAGTTTCTTCCTAGATGTAGCCTGTTTAGATTTAGAAGCATTTGCACTAAATCTTGCTATGAACTCTTGAAGAGCTTTAATTTTTTCTTCACTTTTTTTGTTCTGGTCTTTTGACATTTGAAGAGCTAATTGGCTAGATTGATACCAAAAATCGTAGTTTCCTATATATAGTTTTATTTTACCAAAATCTACATCGGCCATATGAGTACAAACATTATTTAAAAAATGTCTATCATGGGACACCACTATAACAGTTCCTTCAAAATTAATTAAGAAATCTTCAAGCCAATTTATTGAATTTATGTCTAGATGGTTAGTAGGTTCGTCTAAAATTAGAACTCCAGGTTTTCCAAATAAAGATTGTGCTAGAAGTATTTTTACTTTTTCAGAACCTGACAAATCTGCCATTTGTTTATCGTGTAATTCTATATTTATGCCAAGACCTTGAAGAAGAGTTGAAGCTTCAGATTCAGATTCCCATCCATTTAATTCTGAAAATTCAAATTCCAATTCAGCAGCTTTTATTCCGTCTTCATCAGAAAAATCTTCTTTTAAATATAGTTCATCTTTTTCTTTCATTATTTCATAAAGTCTTTGATTCCCCATTATTACAGTTTCAAGAACGTTAAAAGCATCATATTCATAATGATCTTGTTTTAAAACTGACATACGAACCCCATGGGCTAAAGATACATCGCCTGTATTTGGTTCTATTTCTCCAGATAATATTTTCAAAAAAGTACTTTTACCTGCTCCATTTGCACCAATAACTCCGTAGCAATTACCTGGTGTAAATTTCAAATTAACGTCATCGAATAATTTTCTATCTCCGTATCTTAAACTTATATTTGTTACACTAATCACAGCATATCCACCTTTACTTAAAATTTCACTATCTGCGGTATTATATCATATTATAGGAAGGATTTCATTAAAAATTTGCAATTTATATATACTAAACATATAAATTTAGGTTATTATTAGTAATGGAATAAAAAATAAGCTTTAAAATTAGGAATGGAGTGATATATATGGAAGAAATAAAATTTGAAAATTATAATTTAGACCAAAATATTATTTTGGCATTAGAAAAATTAGGATTTGATAAACCAACTAAAGTTCAAGAAAGGGTTTTGCCGTTAGCTTTAAACAACAAAGATGTAATAGTTAAATCTAAAACAGGAAGTGGAAAAACAGCATGCTTTGGTATACCTATTTGTGAAAATATTGATTTGGAGGAGAAACTTCCTCAGGCGCTTATAATATCACCAACTAGGGAACTTTCAATTCAGATAAAAGATGATATATCTAAAATTGGAAGACTAAAAAAAATAAGATGTTTAGCTGTTTACGGTAAGGAACCTATAGCCATGCAAAAGCGAAAATTATCACAAAGAGTTCATGTAGTTTCTGGTACTCCAGGGAGAATACTAGACCATCTAGAAAAGGGCTCACTTAATTTAGATAAAGTTAAATATTTAATATTAGATGAAGCAGATAAAATGCTTAATATGGGTTTCATAAAAGATGTGGAAAAAATAATAAAATATGTTCCTAAAAAAAGAACTACTATGCTTTTTTCTGCAACAATATCTGAAGATATTGATTATATCTGTAGAAAACATATGATGGATGCTGAAAGAATAGAGATAGAAGAAGATAAACAGGAAAATACTATAGATGAATGTTATTATGTTACATCCTATCATGAAAAATATAGTTTTTTATTAGATGTTATATACAGTGAGATGCCAGAGAGGTGTATTATATTTTGTAATACAAAAGAAACTGTTGCAAATTTGACAGATAAATTAAAATCAAAGGACTTTTCCTGTGAAAGTATTCATGGAGATATGGAGCAAAGAGATAGGATAGAGACTATGAATAGGTTCAAAAGAGATGAGTTTGTATTTTTAATAGCTACAGATGTGGCAGCAAGAGGAATACATATTGATGGGATAAGTCATGTTGTAAATTATGATATTCCAAGAGAAAAAGAATCTTACATCCATAGAATAGGAAGAACGGGAAGAGCAGGAGAATTTGGAAAAGCTATAAGTGTAGTTACAACAGGAGAGGTAAGGATATTAAAGGAAATAGAAGATTATATAGACAGAAAAATAGAAGAGAGATTTATAGAAAATCAAACTTTAAT
>JBGUER010000055.1:0-16892 GCA_041821285.1 Clostridiaceae bacterium | reverse complement strand
AGAAATATCAGATAATATCGAAGAAATATCAAATGGAAATCTTAATCTTGAACATGTTAGAGAATTTAGAGGAGATTTCAAAAGTAGTTCAGATTCATTAAATCAAATAGTAAATGCATTAAATGATGTAATGGGTGAAATAAATAATGCATCAGAGCAAGTTGCATCTGGTTCAAATCAGGTGTCAGCTGCTAGTCAAGCATTATCTCAAGGTGCTACAGAACAAGCAAGTTCAGTAGAAGAACTTACTTCATCTATAACAGAAGTTGCAGCTCAAACTAAGGAAAATGCTTCAAATGCAAATCGAGCTAATGAACTTGCACTAAAGGTTAAGAAAAATGCAGAAAAAGGTAATAAACATATGGGAGATATGCTAGAGGCCATGGGCGAAATAAATGAGTCTTCTTCAAATATTTCAAAAATTATAAAAGTAATAGATGAAATAGCATTCCAAACTAATATTTTAGCGTTAAATGCTGCTGTTGAAGCTGCAAGAGCTGGTCAACATGGTAAGGGATTTGCAGTTGTAGCTGAAGAAGTAAGAAATCTTGCAGCAAGAAGTGCAAATGCGGCAAAAGAAACTACAGATTTAATAGAAGGCTCTATTAAGAAAGCAGAAAAAGGAACAGATATAGCAAATGATACCGCTAAAGCTTTATATGAAATAGTTGAAGGAGTAACTAAGACAGCTGAGTTAGTAGAAAATATAGCATCATCTTCAAATGAGCAAGCTACTGGAATAGCACAGATTAATATGGGACTCGAACAGGTATCTAAAGTAGTTCAAACAAATTCAGCAACATCAGAAGAAAGTGCAGCAGCTAGTGAAGAACTTTCAAGTCAAGCTGAGCTTCTTAAGATGATGGTTGGAAAGTTTAAACTTAAAAATGGTAATTCAAATGTATTAAAAAAGAAAAACAATGATATAGAAGATAAACAAGCTTATAAAGAAGTAGCAGCAACTTCAAAGAAACCTAGGATTGCTTTGAGTGATAATGAATTTGGCAAATATTAATTAATTAAACTAGAAGAAGCTATGTTATAATACTAAATTATAACCATAGCTTCTTCTATAATATGGAGATTTTATGAAAATAGATGAAAAAGAATTTATAAAATTAACAGATTTTTTAAAAAAAGATTATGGTATAAATTTAATAAATAAAAAAGGACTTATAGAGGGTAGACTTACAAATTTAATATTAGATAAGGGGTTTAATGATTTTAAAGAATATCTAGATTATGTTTTTATGGACACATCTAAGGAAGAGATAACAGTACTTATTAATAAATTAACAACAAATCATACATTTTTCATGAGAGAAACGGATCATTTTGATTATTTTAAGAATGTAATTCTCCCATATTTAAATGGTAGTGTTAAAAACAAAGATTTAAGAATATGGAGTGCAGGATGTTCATCCGGTGAAGAACCATATACTCTTGCTATGATAACGGAGGATTATTTCAATAAATCAGGTATTTTATGGGATAAAAAGATTTTAGCTACAGATATATCTGTAAATGTTCTTGAAAAAGCTACACAAGGAACATATGAAGCTGAACAAATAAATAGTATACCGAGTAATTGGAAATTGAATTATTTTGATGCTATAAATAAGGATAATTTTAAAATAAATAACAAAATCAAACAAGAAGTTATTTTTAGAATATTTAATCTTATGGATGATTTTCCATTTAAGAAAAAATTCCATGTAATATTTTGCAGAAATGTTATGATCTATTTTGATAAAGAAACAAAAAAGAAGCTTATTAATAAATTTTATCAAATGACTGAACCAGGAGGCTATCTTTTTATTGGACACTCAGAATCAATTAGTAGAGAAGATACTGATTACAAATATGTCATGCCTTCAGTTTACAGGAAAGGATAGATTATTATGTATTCACCAAGAAAAGTAAGAGTGTTAGTAGTAGATGATTCTCTTCTGTTTAGAGAAACAGTTGCTAGGGGTATAGGAGCGGATAAAGGAATAGAAGTAGTTGGTACAGCATCTAATCCATTTGAAGCTCGTGATAAAATAATAGAACTAGAACCTGATGTTTTAACCCTTGACATAGAAATGCCAAAGATGAATGGTATAGAATTTTTAAAAAAGTTAATGCCTCAGTATCCTATGCCAGTGGTTGTAGTTAGTGCTCTTAGCAGTAATGTATTTGAAGCTTTAAATGCTGGCGCTGTGGATTTTGTAACAAAACCCAGTAGTATGAATAATGGACTAAATGGATTTATAAATGAGTTAATTGTGAAAATAAAAATATCTTCTATGGCAAAGGTAGGCCACTTAAAAAAAGAATATGTAAATCCACAAGTAAATGCAAAAGATAATTATAATATTTCAGATTTAATAATAGCTATAGGGGCATCTACAGGAGGAACTGAAGCTATATTTGATTTAATTAGTGCTTTTCCAAGAAACATGCCACCTATACTAGTTGTTCAACACATGCCTCCAGTTTTTACTAAAATGTATGCAGATAGGTTAAATTCTTCTTGTAAAATGCAAGTTAAGGAAGCAGAATCTGGAGATAAAGTAATTCCAGGAAGAGTTCTTATTGCACCAGGTGATAAACATCTGAAATTAATTAAGAAAGGAACTTTTTTTATAGTTGAATGTTTTGATGGAGATAAGGTAAATGGGCATAGACCTTCAGTAGATGTTTTATTTAATTCTGTAGCAGAAAATGTTGGGAAAGATGCTATAGGAATAATATTAACAGGAATGGGCTATGATGGGGCAAAAGGCTTGTTAAATATGAAGAAAAAGGGAGCTTACACTATAGGACAAGACGAGAAGTCCTGTGTAGTGTATGGAATGCCTAAAGTTGCATTTGATATAGGTGGCGTAATGAAACAAGAATCTTTAAATGATATACCTAAAATAGTTTATTCAATTATACAAGGTAAATAATATGAGATTATGAATCAATATTAATTGACATGAATAAATTTAATTTTTATAAAAAATAAAATAGTAGGAGTGAGTAAGATGAAAGTTTTAATAGTAGACGATGCTGCATTTATAAGATTTGCATTAAGACAAATGTTGGAAAAAAATGGAATAGAGGTAGTTGGAGAAGCTGCAAATGGAAGAGAAGGAATAGAAAAATATTCAATGTGCAAACCAGATTTAGTAACTATGGATATAACTATGCCAGAAATGAATGGTATAGAATCATTAAAAGAAATAAAAAAATTAGATCCAAATGCTAAAGTTTTAATGATTTCAGCTATGGGACAAGAAACTATGGTAAAAGATGCAATAATAAATGGAGCGATTAATTTTATTGTCAAACCATTTGAAGAACAAATTGTTATGAAGGCTATTAATAGACTTAGATGAGAATTTACGTCTTAGACTGTAAATATAATAATCGAGGATGTGGTTATTGATGAGTAATGGTTTCTTATCTCAGGGAAATATAGATTGTTTATTAAAAGATGGTAATGATAACAAGGCTCTAAAAAAAGATGAATTTTTAAACGATGAAGAAAAAGATTTACTTGGAGAAATTGGCAATATATCCATGGGATCCTCTGCAACTGCTTTATCTGCTTTAATAAATCAAAAGGTTGACATAACAACACCAATAGTTAGTGTAACTACATTTAATGAATTAATTAGTACTTTTGAAGATCCTAGTATTGGACTTGAAGTTAACTACACAAGTGGAATAACTGGTGGAAATGTATTCGTCTTAAAAGTATTTGATGCTGCAATGATAGCAAATCTTATGATGGGTGGAGAAGGTAATGTAGATAAAACTAAAATAGACTTAGATGATATGGAAAAAAGTGCAGTTACAGAAGCTATGAATCAAATGATAGGGATAGCTGCAACTTCTATGGCGACTATGTTATCAAAACCTATAGACATAAGCACGCCTATTTTTAAAAATGAATTATCTCAACATACAGATATTAATAAATATTTTGAGAAAAATGGCATAGTTTGCATATCTTTTAGATTAACTATTGGAGAATATATTGATAGTAATATTCTTCAAATTTTCACAAAGAAAACTGCTAAAAATATAGTTTCTATTATGTTAGGTGAAAGTGTAGACGAGGTTGTTGAAGAAAAATAATGAGAATTGGCAAATTAACTGATAGACAAGCTTTCCTTTTATAAAGGAGGGCTTTTATTGAGTTATTTAGAAAACCAAAAGAAAATTGGTTTATGGCTTTGTTTATTGTATTACAGGATATGAATATTAATTATAAAAAAGTAGAAGATTTTGTCTCAAAATATATTATTTGAATTATAAATTCAAGGATGGAATGGACATGCTTATTTTACTTCCTTATTTCTATTAAAGTATCAGTATCAATCCAACAAGCAATTGATAAATTAATAAGTGGAGGTTATAAAAATGCATGAAAAATTAAGGAAAAAGGTAGATAAAATCAATTTAGATGTAGTAAGTTATGATATAGTAGTTTATCCTTCAGATGATAAAGAATTAAAGTTAATTCAATATTCTTCACAAGAAATAGGCAATTATAATCATACAGCAGACTATGATGGAGTAGCTTATTTTAACAATGAAGACTTTAACAGAATGAAACAAATTCATTTTAAAAATAGAGATTTTTTAGATAAAATAAAAGTTAGTAAATGTAATGGATACTTAATTCCATTTAGAAAAGCGATTGAAGAACAACAGATATCATTTGAGGATGAATTATTTCATGATATAGTTAAAAATGATATATATGAATTGCCAATAGAGATACACACTAAATTAATATTAGATAAATGGAATGACTTTGTTAATAATTATATTGAGGAAGATAAAGTTATTATATTTGAATGCTGTTTAATTCAAAATCCAGTGACGGTAAGTATGGTTAAAAATAACTCTCCCAAAGATGATACTATGAGTTATATTAATAGCTTAGCTAAAACAATTGTGCCATTAGACCCGATTATAATATATGTAGAACAAGAAGATATTAAAGCTTCTTTTAATAAAGTTGTATGTGAAAGACCTAAAGAGTGGTTTGAAGGATTTAAAGATTATTATACAAAGCAAGGATATGGCTTATCTAATAATTTAAAAGATTTAGACGGAGTTATACAAGTCCTTGAAGCGAGAAATAGACTTGAACATGATGTCTATGATTCACTTCATTTATTTAAGTATAAAATTGATAATTCTGCATTTAATCTTGATTTTCTTAAAGAAAAGAGTAAATGTATTATTGAAAATCATTTATAATTTTCAATACAAGCTTTCCTTTTATAAAGGATGGCTTGTATTGAGTTATTTAGAAAACCAAAAGAAAATTAGCATATAGTTTTTTTAATGTGTTTACTATGTTTATATAGTAATATATACAGATATAACCTGGTAATATGTAAGTTTGTAAATAATTTGATTGAGAGTGACATCTTTAAGAGAATAGTCAGCTATAAAAATTGCATAATTACATTTGGTTAGTTATATTTAAATGTTTTTTATTTCTTATAAAAAGCTAAAATAATTTATAAATATAATATCCATTATAAGTTTTGCTACATGCCATCTAAGTATCTAAAAATACACTACTTGAAGCATTAAAATCACTAGCTTTACTTGCAATTTTTATATATTGTGTTGGTGTCATTCCAGCAATTTTTTTAAAAAGTTTACTAAAATAATATGGATCATTAATTCCTATCAAATATCCAACTTCTGAAATTTTTATAGGTGTACTATCAAATAATTCCTTAGCACGATTAATGCGTAGAGCATTTAAATAATTTAATATAGTATAGCCTGTCATTTTTTGAAAAACTCTATTAAGATAATCATAATTTGATTCAAATTCTTGCGCTATATCAACACTTGTTATTTTTTTTTGGTAGTTAGCGATTAGATAGTGTTGAATATTTTGACATTTAACAAAAGCTATTGAAAAATGCGGTTGAGATTTTTCAATCTTTGTGGTTGTATAATCTCTGCTTATTTTTATTAATATTTCTAAAAGTTTCAAAGAAACTATTTTTTTATAGCCTTCATACCGTTGATAATAGTCATTTTCTGCCTTTACAAGTAAAGATATTAATTCAGTATCATTTTCATAATGATAATATTTTGGTAAGTAAAAATTAGAATCTGTATTAGAAATATTATTAAGATATTCACTGTAAAGAGAATATTTCCTTTTATCTATAAGTTCTTTTGATATCTCATCATGTGATTTATTAATTACCATTTTAATATTTGGGTGGTTAAAGTGAACATAGTAATAGTGGCAAGCAGCTTCTTTATAACCATGATGTTCAATGTTAGACTCTAGGAGCAAAACATCACCTTTTGTTAAATGATATTCTTTATTTCCTTCTTTTATATAAAGGTCTCCACTCTTAATAATATATAAAATATATTCATTTACAATTCGATTAAAGTGCTTCCAAGCTTTAATATAATTCACGTGACCGATAAGTCTTACTGATGGAACAATATTCGTATCTATTGATAATAAATTCATATTGAATCCTCCATTTATATTAAAAAAGTCGTTATTATACAAGAAAAGTATATATATTACATTCAATAATATTGTATTATAAATTAAAATAAAGTCAATGGAAAATAAATTATATAGAAGAGGAGGGATAGATATAACTAAATTAAAATATAAAAGTATTTATATTATAACAACTAATCAACAGGCTTCAGGTTCTTATGTAGCTAGTCCTAATTTTAGTACATATAATTATTGTTGGTTAAGAGATGGAAGCTTTAGTGCATATTCTATGGATTTATACAAAAAATTTAATTCTTCTAATAGATTCTTTGATTGGACAAATATTGTAATATGTAGACAAGAGGATAAATTAAAAAGAATTCTGCGCATGAAAACAAGAGGAGATATACTACTTAACGATGATTATCTTCCAACTTGGTTTACACTTGATGGAAACGAGTGCGATCAAGAATGGCCCAATTATCAGTTGGACGGGTATGGTGTATGGCTTTGGGCATTAGCACAACATTTTAAAATTACAAAGAATGATAACATTATGATTAAGTACAAACAAAGTATAGCTATAGCAGTTGAATATTTATGTAATTTTTGGAATTATCCATGTTTTGATTGTTGGCAAGAAAATGGAGAAACAATTCATACTGCCACTTTAGCATCTATATATGGAGGATTAAATTCCATTAATGAATATTTGAATAATTCACATACTGAAAAAATCTTAAAGGAGATTAAGCAATATGTGTTAGATAACAATATTGAAGATGGAAGGCTTAAGAAATCCATTGATGTAGCAAGTATTGATGCAAGTCTTTTGTGGACAGTTATTCCTTTTAAACTTTTTGAAGTAAACGATTTGATAATAAAGAAAACTATTAATATGATTGAACATGAGTTAGTACACCAGAGTGGTGTTCAGCGATATCCCAAAGATACTTATTATGGTGGTGGCGAATGGATTATATTATCCGCTTGGCTTGGTTTATACTATTGCGAAGTAAATGAAATAGATAAAGCACGGGAAACACTTAAGTGGATTGAAAGTAAAGCAAATAAAAGTGGAGAATTAGCAGAACAAATTTTAGATAATATTAGTGATGATTCTTATATAAATAAGTGGAAGAGCTTGTGGGGAGAAGTGGCATCTCCAGTATTATGGGCACACGCAATGTATCTAATATTACTCTATAATGTTAAGAAATTAAGTTTATAAAATGTAAATAACTTTACATTATTAAATAATTCAAGGGGGAATGGTTTATGAAAAGCAAAAAAATAATGGTATTAATTTTAACATGTCTCATGGTGTCTACATTAATTGCAGGTTGCGGAAAAAAAGAATCAGTTCAAACAGAGGATCAAAATGTCATCGTTACAGATGAGACAAAATTAAAAGGTGAAATTGAAATGTGGAGCACATTTACTGACAATGAAAATGCGGTTTTAACGGAAAAAATAGTTCCTGCATTTAATGAAAAGTATCCGGATATAAAAGTTAAAATTACACCAATGCCTGGTGGAGATGACTATAAAAAGCAAATACTTCAAGCTGCAATGAGCGGAACAACACCAGATTTAGCTAGAACAGATATTATTGATGTTGCCCAATATGCTAAAGAAGACTATTTATTAGCAGTGGATAGTATGCCAGGGTTTGAAGATTTAAAGAAAGATATGTATGAAGGACCTATGGGTACTAATATGTATAACGGACATTATTATGGAATACCACTAGATACAAATACAAAGATTGCGATATATAATAAAGATATGTTAGATAAAGCAGGTTTTAAAGAAGCTCCTAAAACTATGGATGAACTTGAAGAATATGCAGAAAAATTAAAAGTAGATAATATAATGGGAATAGGTATTTCAGGTATAGAATCTTGGGCGATATCTCCATACTTTTTATCACTTGGTGGTCAGTTTACAAATGAAACAAACACAGAAGCTACTGGATATTTAAATAGCGCAGCGAGTATTAAAGCTCTTGAAAAAATAGTTGAATGGAATGATAAAGGTTACGTTGGAAAGAGTATGCTTGGTGGAGAAGGTACTTGGGAAGGCTATAATGCAGGGCATTATGGTATGATAGACGATGGACCATGGTGGTTCCCAGTAAACAAAGATCAAGAAATAGTTAAGGATAATGTGGTATTTGCTCCAATTCCAGAGGGAGACGGTGGTAGTGTTTCAGTAGTTGGTGGAGAAGATACAATAATATTTAAATCATCAAAACAACAACAACAAGCGTTTGTCTTTGCTAAATTTTTAGCTTCAGATGAAGCACAAACTATATTTGCAACTGAGCTTAGTATGATGCCTGTTAATACAAAGACATCCGAAAAATCAGTGATTAAAGATAATCCAATGTTAAAAGTATATGTTGAACAATTAAATTCAACTTGGGCAAGAACACCAAGTCCTAGTTGGGGAGACATTTCAAATGCAATAAAAGAAGACTTTGAATTAGCTATAAGGAAAGAGATGACTCCTCAAGCTGCATTAGACGATGCTGCTAAGAAAGTCGATGCATTACTTCAAGAAAAGTAATTAAAAAAAAATTTAGGGATTAAGAGATTCTCTTAATCCTTAACTATAGAATAAGGATAGTGAAGATAATTGAAAAGGGGCGCATTAACTGTTTCACAAACTGTTTTAAAGCCAAAGCGTAAAAATAAAAAACTAAAAAAAGAACAAAGAGAAGCGTTGGAAGGATGGGCATTTATAGGTGCTGGATTTTTATTATTTTTAATTTTTATAGCATACCCGCTTATGAAGAATGTGATTATGGCATTTATGGATTATAGCGTTAATCCTAATAAGGCTAGTACATTTATAGGGTTAGCAAACTTCAAAAAAGCCTTCATACATGGTGGAACTTTAGATGAAAGTGAAAAATTCTATTTATCTTTAAGAAATACATTACTTGCGGTAGTAGTTACTGTTCCAGCTCAATGGTTTTTAGGACTGATAATTGCGATAATGATAGAAACTATATCAAAAGGGAAAGTACTTTATAGATTTTTATTATATATTCCTGTTATTTCAGATTGGATAGTTGTAGCAATATTATTTAAGTATATTTTTCAAGATACTAAAGGATCGTTAGTAAACTCTGTATTTCTTAATTTACATCTAATAAGTCAGCCTATTTCTTGGCTGCAAAATGAGTGGACTGGAAATATTGTAATTTGGGCACTTTGCATATGGAAAGGGATTGGTTGGGTAATGATTATGTATACTGCAGCTATTCAAGATCTACCAAAGAATATTTATGAAGCAGCTGATGTAGATGGAGCTACTAAAAGGCAACAAATGTGGAAAATAACATTACCACTTCTTGCTTCAAGAACTTATTTTATAATAATTAATTTAATAATAGGTGCGTTTAATATAATGCTTCAAGTAATGCTTGTTACTGGTGGAGGACCAATGGGAAGGACAGATGTTATGCTAGATTATATGTATAATAAAGCATTCTCCAGTTTTGATTTTGGATATGCGGCAGCATTAAGTTTGATTATGTCCTCTATTTTAATAGTTATTTCTATTTTACAAAGAAAAATAACTAAAAATGTAGAAATAGAATTTTAAAGGAGGCGAAAATATGGTTAAAAGTAAATTTAAACAAATAATAATACATCTAATTCTTATAGTAATAGTAATATTTTCACTATTACCATTTTTAAACATGATAACTACTTCATTAATACCTAATACCTATATTTTGCCTTCAAAGCCACAAATAATTCCAAAGCAATTTTACTTTGGAAACTACATTGCAGCTTGGGCAGGGGAAAGTTTTTCAAGATATTTTTTAAATAGTATATTTGTAACTGTTATCACTACAATATTTACACTATTTGTATCATCATTATCTGCATATGGTTTTGCAAGATTAAAATTCCCAGGTAAAAAGATAATATTTAATATTTATATATTTTCTTTAATGATGCCTGCTATTCTTGCTTTAGTTTCGCAATTTACTATTTTACAAAAATTACACTTAATAGACACTTATAGAGGGTTACTACTTTTGTATATTAGTGGCGGAGTAGCTGGAAATACTTTCTTTCTAAAGGGTTTTTTTGAAACTATTCCAAGAGAATTAGAGGAATCAGTAATTATGGATGGAGGTAGCAAATGGACTATTTATAGAAAAATAGTATTGCCACTTTCAAAACCAGCTTTAGCTACAATGGCCATCGGTATATTTTCAGGAACTTGGATGGAAGTATTTACGGCATTAACAGTTATAAAAACTCAATCAAAGAGAACTTTGCCTATTGCGGTGAAGTTACTTCAAAACGGAAAAGCAACTCAATGGGGAGTTATTTTTGCAGCCGCAATAATAGTTTTAATACCTATAATTATAATCTTTATTGTTTTTAATAAACAATTTATAAAATCGGGTGGAAATGAGGGGGCTGTAAAAGGCTAATTTATGAGAGGTGTTTTATTTGAAAAATAAATTTGTTATAAGTGTTGCTCTATTGTTATGTATTAGTACTGGATATACAATTTATAAATTTAAAACTTTTAATGTGGAAGATAGTACAAAAATTAAAAACAATGGGAAACTTATTAGTGATGTATATACAGACAAGTCTAGATATAGTCCAAAAGATGAAGTTCATGTAAAAGTAGAATTAAACAATAAATTAAATGAAAAATATAATGGTTCGTTAGAAATATATTTTAAATATTTAAATAATACTGTGGAGAAGAAAGAAATTAAAATTTCTTTAGATAGTCAAGAGAGAAAAACTATTGATGTTTTATGGAGTACTCCACAGGATGACTATAAAGGATACTTATTAGAAGTTTATGCTACACATGGAATTAGCGTCGATGATAATAAAAATACTGCCGTAGATGTATCATCTGATTGGGATAGATTTCCAAGATATGGATATATAGCTGAGTACCCTGAACAATCCAAAGAAATTACAGAAAGTAAAATAGAGTGGATAAATAAATTTCATATAGATGGTTTACAATTTTATGATTGGCAGAATAAACATCAAAAACCTCTACCAGGAGATGAAAATAATATACCAAAATCATGGAAGGATATAGCTAATAGAGATATATATTTTCAAACTGTGAAAGATTATATTGATCTTGCACATAGTAAAAATATGAAGGCAGCTAATTACAATCTTATTTATGGAGCTTATACGGACTATCAGCAATATGGTATAAAGCCAGAATGGGGAATATATAAAGATAATACTCATTCAGTTCAGGATGAGCATTATCTTCCATTAAGTTGGGCTTCTTCTTTAGTTGTATTTAATCCTGCAAATAAGGATTGGCAAAATTATATTTACAATACTGAAAAAGAAGTAAATATGGTACTAAATTTCGATGTATTTCACATGGATACGTTAGGAAATAGAGGTAAAACATTTGATTACAATGGTAAAGCTGTTAATTTAACTGATACGTATACCGAATTTATATGTAATGCTATAAAAGAATTAGGGGTTGGAGTTGTTTTTAATACAGTAAATAGATATGGATTAGAGGAGGTATCAAAAACTGATGTAGATTTTCTTTATTCTGAGCTTTGGCCTAGTGATTATCCTACTTATTATTCTTTTAAAGATACTGTAGATAAAGGTTATGAACTTACCAATGGAAAGAAAAGTACTGTAATAGCAGCATATATGAACTATGGAAAAGCTGGTACACCAGGTGAATTTAACGAGAATAGTGTTAGGTTAACTGACGCTGCTATATTCGCTGCAGGTGGAGATCATATAGAAATTGGTGATACAGGAATGTTAGGAAGGGAATACTTTCCGAATAAGAATTTAATTATGAATGATTCTTTAGAAGCTGCAATGAGAAATTATTACGATTTTCTAGTTGCTTATGAGAATTTGTTAAGAGATGGATTAACTGATAGTAAAAATAAAATTGAGTTAGATGGAATTAAAACAAGTAACAATGGTATTCAGG
The DNA here is from genome assembly GCA_041821285.1 of Clostridiaceae bacterium. Lineage (GTDB taxonomy): Bacteria > Bacillota > Clostridia > Clostridiales > Clostridiaceae > JAJBWD01. The sequence continues at coordinate 4,426 of JBGUER010000055.1, read as the reverse complement.
GCACAGTATGGACTTATGGAAAAGAGAAAAAAGGATTTGAAGTTATTCAAATGATAAATCTCTTAGGTATGAGGCATCTAAGTTGGAGAGATGATGGCGCAAATTATGATGCTCCAACAATACAAAAGGATTTAAAACTTAACTATACAACTAATGCTAAAAAGATAAAAGGCGTATATTTAGCATCACCAGATTTTAATGGAGGTAAGTCCATTAAGTTAAAGTATACAGCTAAAAATGAAGATGATGGAATCCATCTTCAAATAGATATTCCAGAGCTACAATATTGGGATATGTTATATATTGAAAAATAATAACTTTCAGGAGGCACTAGCAGTGATTATTAAAGACATATACCCAACAAAAGCTAGTTTTAGAAAAAATGAAAAGATACAAATAATTGTAGATATTGAAGGAGATATTTCATCAAGTAAACTTAGATGCAATGTATATAAACTTCATGATAATGTTTTCTCACTAGATAAATTTATATCTAGTTTAGAAAATAAAATTGTATTTGAATTTAATATAAATAACGATGAAATATTTATGTCAGGCTATGGTGTGGAGGTTGAACTGTACGAAAATGATAAAAAAGTACAAACTATAAATACAGCTTTTGATATTTTAAGTTCTTGGAAATATGCACCAAGATATGGTTTTCTATCAGATTTTTCGCCAAGAGACTTAGAAGATAAAAATAATTTAAAAGAAATGAATAAATATCATTTAAATGTAGTTCAATATTATGATTGGATGTACAGGCATCATGATTTAATACCAAAATCTGATGTGTTTATAGATCCTTTAAATAGAGAACTTAGCTTATCTACAGTTAAATATAAGATAAATTTAGCTCATAAATATGGTATGGAAGCCATTGCATATGGTGCAGTTTATGCTTCTGGAGCAGAATATTATGAGAAACATAAAGACTTGGCAATATATAAGAACAATGGTGAAGTATTTAGTTTTTCTGATTTCCTTTATATGATGGATATATCAAGAGAAAGTAAATGGCATGATCATATAATAAATGAGTTTTATAAAGCTATTAAGTTTGGATTTGATGGAATCCATATGGATCAGTACGGATTTCCTAAGGAAGCTATAAGTATTTTAAATTGTAAAAATACAGTTAGAAATCTTAGAGAAGATTTTCCTAATTTAATTAATGATACTAGATACTATATTGAAGAAAGAGGAGAACAAGTTAGCTTAATATTTAACGCTGTAAATAACTGGCCAGTGGAAACAGTGTCAAAATCAGAAGAAGATGCGGTTTATATTGAAGTATGGCCTCCAAATGATACTTATCAGGATTTATATAATCTTATATCAAATGCAAAGAAATGCGCTCCAGAAAAACAAGTTATTTTAGCTGCTTATATGAAGCCTTTTTTACAAGAATTAAATATACCTATAGAGCAAGCTGAAAATGCTACATTACTTACTATGGCGACTATATTTGCTAGTGGAGGATTTCATCTGTTATTAGGTGAAAATAGAGGCGTACTTGATGATGCTTACTATCCTAAATATAGAACAATAGAAAATGAAGCGTTTAATAAAAAACTAAGAAATTATTATGATTTTATAGTTAAATATGAAGAACTTCTTTATGACTTTGATATTATAGATACTACCATGGTTAATACTGGAGGCATAAATGAAGAATATGTATTTAAAGGAGTAAAAACTTCACCCAAGGCAGAAGCAGACAGTGTTTGGTCTTTAGTAAAAGAAAAGACAGCATATAAAATTATAAATCTTGTTAACTTTGTGGGTATAGAAGATATGAATTGGAATTTTCCTAAAGAAAAAGTGCCTTCCCAATTGAGAAATATAGAGGTTTCAGTACTTACTTGCAATGATATAAAAGCTGTATACGTAGATTCACCTGATTTTTATCATGGCAAAGCTTTAAAACTAGATTTTCAATATATTGAAAATGAACAGGGAAGAAAAATAAAATTTAAAGTTCCAGAGCTTAAAATTTGGAATTTAATTTATATGGTTTATTAAAAATGATTTAATATTTTGGTTAGATGGAGGAGAAGTATGAATAAAAAGTGGTGGAAAGAAGGAGTAGTATATCAAATCTATCCTAGGAGTTTTAAGGATTCTAACGGAGATGGATTAGGTGATATAAAAGGAATAATAGAAAAGTTAGATTATATTAAAGAATTAGGATCAAATATAATATGGTTATGCCCAATTTATACGTCTCCAAATGATGACAATGGTTATGATATAAGTGATTATAAAAATATTATGGGTGAATTTGGAACAATGGATGATTTTAATGAACTTTTGGTAGAAATGCATAAAAGGAATATAAAACTTGTTATGGATTTAGTTGTTAATCATTCTTCAGATGAACATAAATGGTTTGTTGAAAGTAGAAAATCAAAAGAAAACCCATATAGAGATTATTATATATGGAGAGATGGTAGAGATGGAAACCCTCCAAATAATTGGGGCTCTTTCTTTAGTGGTTCTGCATGGAAATATGATGAAACTACTGATGAATATTTTTTACATTTATTTTCAAAAAAACAACCTGATTTAAATTGGGAAAATGAAAAAGTAAGAAATGAAGTTTATGATGTTATGAAGTTCTGGTTTGATAAAGGAATAGATGGTTTTAGAATGGATGTAATAAATCTTATATCTAAAGTTCCAGGATTTCCAAATGGAGCTAAAGGAGAACAAAATCTTTACGGAAATGGATTTCCACTAATTGCTAATGGACCAAGGGTTCATGAATATTTACAAGAGATGAACAGAGAAGTTCTAAGTAAATATGATATTATGACTGTTGGAGAAACTCCAGGAGTCAATCCTGAAACAGCAAAGCTTTATGTAAATGAGGATAGAAAAGAATTAAATATGTTGTTCCAATTCGAACTAATGGATATAGATTCAGGTAATGAAAAATGGGACTTAAAGCCATGGAAGCTAACAACATTTAAAAATATAATGTACAAATGGTATGAAGCATTAAAAGAACAAGGATGGAATTCGTTGTTCTTAAATAATCATGATCAACCTCGAATGGTATCTAGATTTGGCAATGATAAAGAATATAGAGTAGAATCAGCTAAAATGTTAGCTACTTTTCTTCATACTTGGCAAGGAACGCCATATATTTACCAAGGCGAAGAAATCGGTATGACAAATGTAAAATTCGATATATCAGAATATAAAGATTTAGAAATTATCAATATGTTTAATGAAAAAACTGCACAAGGTATAAATAAAGAAGATTTAATGAAATCAATATATGCTAAAGGTAGAGATAATGCCAGAACCCCAATGCAATGGAATGAATCAGAAAATGCAGGATTCACTACAGGAAAGTCTTGGATTAAAGTAAATCCAAATTATAAAGAAATAAATATAAAAAACGCACTGGAGGATAAAAACTCAGTATTTTATTACTATCAGAAGTTAATTAAACTTAGAAAAGAACAGGATATATTAGTCTATGGTGATATAAATTTATTATATAAAGATGATGAAAATATTTTTGCCTATATAAGAAATTTTAATAATGAAAGAGTATTAGTTATACTTAATTTCTTTGAAAAAGATATAGAATTTAAACTACCAAAAGATATTCAATGTAAAGAACCTAAATTATTAATAAGTAATTATGAGGTTAAAAATTATAATATTGATAGCATTATGTTAAAGCCATATGAAGCTAGGGTTTATAAATTATAGTTATAGTATTTATTTAATCCATTGAGGATTTTAAAATTTAATATGAAATATTTGTAAAGGAATAGATTATGTAGAGGGTGGAATGGAAATTGTAATTCAAGAGGATATTCTCTAGAAAATTGCATAATTACCTTACTACATTATCTAATTTCTCTGAATATATAATTTTTAAACTTCCCACGCTCTATTTGCTTAAATGCCTTAAGAGTAAGCTCTTTCAGTTCCTTCCTCCCTACAAAACTATAATATTTATTTCCCATAATAAGAACTAGCTTTTTAGTGAGAAAATAATTTATTATTATAATTTTGGCCGTTTCTATGTCTTGCACTGATCTTCAATACTCTTTTTCTTATTTTCCATTAATATCCCCTCCGTGATATATATCCAAAAATAAATATATGCAGAAGTAAAAAAATGCCCTGGAAATTTGACTGTGTTTTATTGTAATTTAGTGGAGTATTAGTTATGATTTAATACATGTATAATAATTTATGGTAGTATTGTATTTACAGGTAGGTTGTAATAGTAGAATATGACGAAGTAATTAGAGACAAAATTATAGATTGAGATGAAAATGGAGATAAATAAAATGGAAATTTTAAATAAGGGTGTAATATATGATAAAATGGTTCAAGAAAAATCTGGGGATGAACTTGGATTATTCGATAAATATGAAGATACTTTCATAAAGATAAG
>JBGUER010000054.1:0-17244 GCA_041821285.1 Clostridiaceae bacterium | reverse complement strand
TTTACCATAAGGCATTTTAAATCCAAACATATTTCCATATCCAAACATATCTAAGTTGTTTCCAAATGCTGATAATAAAGATAGAGATGCATTTGTTGCAGCTTTTATTGCCCATATATTTAGTAAACCATATAACACTGAAAGTATTCCTATTAATATAAATGATGACTGTTTTTTTAATAAATTTGGCGCATTTTCTGTAGTTGTTACTGGTTCTTTAAATATATTTTTTAAAACTGTTAGTATTTCGCTGATATACCCTTTAAAATTTTCAACGTTTACTTTTTCTTTTGGCGATACTGTTACATTTTCTTCCACTGCTAACTTACCACAGTTTCCACAAAATTTTTCATCTTCTTTAATTTCTGTTCCACAATATTTACAATACATATAATTCCTCCCTAAAAAATATAATATTATTCCTATAAAACTATATATTACATTATATCTATTATTACTTATTAGTGTCAATAATAGATATAACTGATAAAACGTCAATAATTTAGTATAAAGTGTCATAATACCCCACAAAATTTGAAGGCTACTGAAAAAATAACATTTTTCAGTAGCCTTTAAAATTGCGAAAGATTTTTTTATTACATTTGTATATTATATAAATTTGATACCTGTCCCCTTATAAAAGAAAAAGTATATTTGTGACAAGCCTTGGATAAAGTCTACTGCCTAAGTCTTTTCCTGTTTGGCTGTTGACTTGGTCGGTAGCGCATTGCTCACTACAAGGTCCTGTTTGCCATGTTGCATGCACTTCATCCCAACCTGCTATGTCTTCTTTTGTGAAATCCATTTTTAATATGCTTTCTGAAACAAATTGACAAATGAAAATTTTGCTCATCCAAGTATTTGTACTTGTTGAAGATAATTTCCATCCACCTGAGATTTCATCTATACAAGTTCCTTTTACAAGAATTGTTTCTAAATGCTGTTTTAATATTTTCACTAATTTTGAATACCTTCCTGTGGAAGAAACCGCATCTATATCTCCTATAACATATGGGAATACCAATCCTTCTATTGCTGGAATAATCTTAGATTCGTTTCCTTTTTCAAATACTGCAGGAATATATTTTTCCACTTCATCAAATTTTCCAACTAAAGTGTCACATAGATTCAATGCTTTTTTATTCATTTCCTTTGCTTTTTCTTCATTTCCGATTTTATTATAAAGATTCTCCATACAAACATAAGCTGACCAAGTTTTAACTGCAAGATATAAATTATTTCTAGCTTGACCTAAACTTATATCTAAACTATCATAAGTAGTTATTTCTGCCCCTGTACCACAACGCATACTATCTAAATCTATTATTCCAGCATCATTTGAATCTCTATTTAATAATGAATCATAACATTGATCAAATACATCCATATTGTCTTTTACCCAAGCAATATCTCCAACTTCACTGTTAGAATCATCATATGATTTTGCATTAAGAGCATAAACTGAAGCACATAAAACCCAGTTTACTAATTGTTCTGCAGTCATATAACCAAAGCATCCACTTAAATTTGATCTTTCATAGGATGAATAAGATTTTGGCGAGAACATATTTCCTACACCCATATCATGAGTAAATGATATTCCACCTTTATGTTCCTTGCCCTGCAAATCCTTAACGCCTACATTATACGAATATCTATTTACAAATAAATCTAATGCATTTCTCATTGTCCAAGGATGATATTCCATTTCAAAATGTAAATGATCTACTGTTAAATCAAAAGTATTCATCATCCTATACTCGCCTTCATTGGCTACCCAAAGATATTTATTGTTTGAATCTAATAATAATTCTGTATTCGCATAATAACTGTGGGTTGCATGAGCTATAAGAAATTTTCTGTACTCATTTATATCTTTTTTTTCTAATTCTTCATCTTTTATGTTAGACATATTGATATAATAATCTTTATTTTCTAGAAGGAATTCTAATGCTTCTTCTAAATCACTAAATAATTCTGTGTAAGCAAATTTACTTTTTACACCTGATGTTACGTTTCCATCTTGATATGTAGCTAGAGCAAAATGAATTGTTTTTTTACTACATGGATTTACTTTTATCTTAACAACAACTTCATTACCTAATTTATTTAATAATTGATCATTTGATCCACTAATATTGTTTTCTGACATACCGATAAAAGTCATCCAATCAATATTTTCCTGAACTATACTTGATTTTTCACAAGCAAATCCGTATCTTGTATCTGCAGCTCCACCTAATAATGAAAATTCATCATTGTCAGATAATAATCTTGCATTCTCACCAAGTTGCATTCCAAATAAAATTTCTGCTTCTTCACTGCTATTTGAATTATCTAAACTTATTTCTCCTATAATACCAGGTGCTAATAATAATTTTTTTTCTTCATCGCTTAATTTTTCTATATCTTTAACTTTTCCAAATGGACTGTATAATTTAAATTTTAAATCCCCTGCATTAAAACTATCACTTGCCCATTTCATTTCTCTATTGATTTCATCTTCTGCATAAACATTAATAGAATGTAATTTTTTATTATCTAAAGATTCTAATCCAAATTCAGCTAATTTATCTGAAAAGCCTAAGTCCGCAAATGGTAGTAAATTTATTTTATTTCTTTTATATCCAATATAGATATTTTGTTTTGGAGACCTTACATCACTTAGAGAAAATCCCCCTCCTTTACCTACTTTACCTAAAATAAAACTTGAATATGAACCGAAACTACTATGATGTGCTTGATAAGATTTTTTATTCATTTTATATTCTCCTTTTCACCATTCTGCATTAACAATACTTGCCTATTTATCAATTTAGTATATTTATGTATATTATACATTATAAATCTAGCTGACGAAAACTTAATATCATCAGCTAGAAGGATTATAATAATTTATCCCACGAATCTATAGTTTGATTTATTATTTTCAATTTTTATTATTTAAAATTAGATAAAACTATATTATTAATTTTCATAACTTCATAGCTTCAACTATATCTTCTGGATATATACATTTAAATATAGGGTATAAGAACCATCTATTAAAAAAACCATATGCTAAATACACTTGATTTTTATATTCTTTTTTTATATAAATTTGGGTAAACAGATGTTAAATTTAGTATTATCACTATTTACCCTGTTTTAGCTACACGATATACAAAATCACTTTAAAATACAAAATTTCCTATCTTCTTGCGTCCAACCTGAATTTTATATTATTTTTTCATTAATAAAAAACATCTTTTGAAAAGGAAGAAGTGAAGCTCCTAAAATAGAAGAATTTTCCTTTAGTTGTGAAATCAATATCTTGTTTTGAGTTATATCATCATGAAGTTTTTCCTTAATGCTAATTGAAAGTTCCTTTTCAAACCAACTTAATTGTCCACCTAAAATTATATAATTTGGGTCAAGTATCATTATTATATTTGATATTCCCATAGATAAATAATTTAAATATTCATCCCATACCTCTAACGCAATTTCTTGTTTTTTATCTAATAATTCTTTAAATTCCCAAATATTTTCTATAGATTCAGTTGCTCTACTATTATAATCTTCAAGTAACGCTGTTACTGACCCGTATTTTTCAAAGCACCCTTTTCTTCCACATCTACATAATTTGCCACCATATTTAACAACAGTATGACCAAATTCACCTGAATTTTTATTTTTTCCTTTATATAAATTTCCGGCTATAATTATTCCTGTACCTACACCTTCATTTATAGATAAATACACTAAATTAGTCATATTTTTTGCAATTCCTAAGTACGTCTCTCCATATGCAGCTGTATTTGCTTCATTTTCAATATAAATAGGAAAATCAAAATAATCCCTATATGGATTGAAATCTATATTTTCAGTTTCAATATTGGGTGCATATTTTAACAATAAATTTTCTTCATCTACTGTTCCTGGCAAAGAAAATCCTACACCCAATACTTTATTCTTATCTATTTTCATTACATCTATAATATTATCTATTTTCTCTGAAATGGTTTTTATAATTTTATCAAAATCCAAATAATCCTCTTGCTTAATTTTAGTTTCCCACAAAATATCTGAATTTATATTGGTTAATATTATTTTATAATATCCAACTAAAATGTCAACTCCAAATGAAAATCTAGCATCCTTTATAAATCTTACTATTACAGGTTTTCTTCCACCTGAAGATTCTGCAACGCCCGCAAGTTCTACTAAACCTTCCTCTATTAATTCATTTACATTATTTTTAGAGGTAGGAATACTTATTTTTGCTTTTTTTGCAAGTTCTTTTATTGTCAACTCCTGTTTTTTATAAATAATATTCAATATTTTTTTCTTATTTGAATCTTTTATAACTCCATTTACTAGAGTATCTACATTTATCATTTTACCACCACTAGTTCGCTATTATATTTAATACACAACATAATTATATATTAACTTATAGCCATTTTCAATCAATTACCTTATAATTAAAATATTCGAAATCCGCATAACATTTACTAGTTCTTATATCTTGACAAGCAATTCCTACAAATGCACCTGTAAATCCCATAGGACTCGCATATTCATCAGATAATACACTAGAATCTATTTTGTATGGTATGGTTTTATATTTTTCATCTCTTTGAGCATAGGAAAACTCCCCATACCTTCCATTAACTCTTATTTTTAAATATACTTCTCCATCTTCTAATATAATTTCATTTTTCCCAAGTGGCATAAAAAATTTGCCGTTATCAAAACATAATATGCCTAAAGTTTTTTTATTTATTTTTTCATCATACGCTATTCTTAAATAAAACTGATTTTTTTCATCATAACGATATATAAGTCCAGCCATTTCTTGAAAATGATTAAATTCAAAATTTACACATGTTTCAGCTTCAAAAGAAAAATCCGTTTGCCTTCTAACTAATATATTTTGATTGTGACAAGATACAATAGATTCTTTACCATATAATCTTAAATTTCCATTTTCTAATATATCATATTTAGCAGGTACTCTAAGAGACATAAAGTCTCTCTTAAAATCTTCTCCACTAAATTTATAATTAAATTGCTTTTTAACTTCTTTTTCTCCATAGCCTTCAAACTCTGACTGAGGAACAATCCCTCCATCTTTTAAATATGGCCAATCTTCTCTCCATACAATTTCTAAAACAGACGTTTCACGTCCAAGGGGGCATCTCATTGTTTCATCTATTGGTCTTCCACATAAAAATGCAAGCCACCACCTTCCATCTTTAGCTTCACAAATACTACCATGTCCAGCCTTTTGAATATACGCATCTTTTGCACCCATAGAACTAACTAATTGCTCATTCGGATGAAGCGTATACGGTCCCTTAATATTCCTTGACCTTGCTACAGTAACTGCATGATTGTACGATGTACCCCCTTCGGCTGTTATTAAATAATAAAAGCCATCCTTCTTATATAAATGTGGGCCTTCTACTAACCCTCTTTTAGAGCCTTTAAATATTGTTATAGGTTCTGTAATTGATTTTAAAGTTTTAGGATCTACCTCTGTTAATAAAATTCCTGTGAATTGTCCATTTCCAATTTTCCTATAATCCCATTCCATATTAATGTAATATTTTTTTCCATCATCATCATGAAAAAGTGAAGCATCAAAACCCGAAGAATTCATATATACAGGATCACTCCAAGGACCTTCTATTGATTTAGCTGTTGTTATATAATTGGGAGTATCTTTAAATGGAGCATCTCCCCAAGTTTTCACATCAGTAAATACTAAATAGAAAATACCATCACTATAAGTTAAGCATGGTGCCCATATACCTCCTGACTTAGGATTCCCTTTCATATCAAGAAGTTTTGTATTATTCAATGGATATGCTACCGTTTCCCAATTAGCTAAATCCTTTGAGGCAGATATTGAAACTCCTGGAAAATACTCAAAAGTTGAATTTGCTATATAAAATGTTTCATTAACATATATCATGCTTGGATCTGGATGGAACCCAGTAAGCACAGGATTTTTTATCACGATAAACCACCAACCTTTATAAAACTGTTATTCTTTTACTGAACCCATAGATATTCCACTTACTATATGTCTAGAGAATATAGCATATACTACCAATATTGGGATGATAGACACTGCAAGTCCTAAATATATGCTTCCATATTCAGTTCTATAGGTATCTCCTCTTAATGTTTGAACTAGCATTGGTAAAGTATATAATTTTATTTTTGATAATAATATAAATGGTGTAAAGAACTCATTCCATGAAGCTACAAAAGCAAATATTCCCATAGTTACAGCACCTGGTTTTGCTATTGGAAGCATAATTTTATGGAATATAGATATTTCGCTACATCCATCTATTCTAGCTGCTTCTATTAATTCCTTAGATACAACACCTTGAAGATATTGTCTTGCAAAGAATATTGAAGCTGGTGATGCTATTGCAGGAACTATTAACGGTATATAACTATTAAGTAAGTTTAGCTTTGCCATATATTGATAAAATCCAATAATAGCTACTTGCATTGGAACTAGTACTAGTATTAAAACAAAATTATACAAGAATTTTTTACCTACAAAATCATAAACATGAACTGCATAAGCAAATAACATAGAAAAATATACACTTAAAACTGTAACACCAACTGATCTAAACATACTATTATAAAAACCTTGCATAATATCAAAGCCTCTACCAGTTAGGTTATTCCAATTAATAACTAAATTTCTACTTGGTATTAAACTTATTCCTTGTTGTATTTCAGATGTTGACCTAGTAGCATTAACTAACAAAATCCATATAGGCACTGTACACATCAATAATAACAAAACTAAAAATACATAAATAAAGAATTTAGCTAGTTTTGTTCGTTTTGTATAATTCATACTAAATCCCTACCTTTCTAGATTTTTTTCTTGATTTTTCAGATGTTCCAAAATCATCTTTATCTCTAAGAATAAAGAATACAAATAGTGCTGCTATACAAGTTACGAAAAATATCATAACTCCTACACTTGCTGCTGCCCCTATATGACCTTTACTACTTGAAAATTTCATATACATAAGTACATTCATAGTCATAACCGAACTATTAGGTGCACCACGTCCATCAGTAATCATATATGGTATATCAAACATCTGCATACCACCTACTAATGAAGTTATTAAAGTATAAACAAGAACTGGTTTTAAAAGTGGTACTGTAATTTTAGTGAACATTTTCCAAGCGCTAGCACCATCTACCATAGCAGATTCATAATAAGAAGTAGAAATAGAGGTCATTCCTGCCATTAAAACAATAATTGTTGAACCAAACCACATCCACCACTGAATAAATATAACTAAGCCCTGTGTCCATCCTGTGCTTCTAAAAAAATCAAAAGCTTGACTGGTTATCTCAGACCTTACCAAGAATTGGTTTACTGGTCCATAAAAACTAAAAAAGGTTGCAAACATAACTGATACCGTAACTGGCATTAGAAGATTTGGCAAATAAAATATTGCTCTCCAAAATCCAACTGCTTTAAGTCTTAATCTAGTACTTGTGAACCAAACTGATAAAAGCAGAGCTATTCCAATCTGTGGTATAAAGTTTAGAATCCATATCTTCCATGTATTCTTAAATGCTGTAAGAAAATAAGTATCCTCAAATAATCTTTTATAATTAGCTAACCCCACTAACTCATGTGTTCTACTCATAAGAGTTGTATCTGTAACACTTAAATAAAATGTGTAAATCAATGGATACAAGCTAAATATCAAAAATACAATTATAAATGGTGCTGTAAATATATAGCCATAATAGTCTTTATTCATCTTATTTCTTGCTTTTTTTGATTTTCGAGCATTTTCAGACAAAATTAACCATCCTCCCTTTAATTTATAAATCAGGTGGAGCATAACCCCACCTGAAATTAGTATAATCTATCCTTGCGTATATTATTCTAGTATATTATTCTATTCTACTGTTACTTCTGGGAATTCGTTTCTAACTGCTTCTTTGAACTGAGTCATAGCTTCGTCCTTAGTAGCATCGCCTGTTACATAGTTTGCTAATGGATCATTAAGTGATCTTTGAATAGCATCGTCTGAAGCTTGTAATAATTCTAAACTAACAAATGGTGCAGCTTCTGCAAATCCACTATAAGAATTTTGTCCTGCTAAGAATTTAGTAGTTTCAGAATCATCAAATTTTGGCATTATTTTTTCAACAACTTTTTTACTTGAAACAAAATCTCCAGCGCCCTGTCCTAATTTATCACCTATAGAATCATCTATATTTTTCAAATATTCATTTGTGTATACACCAGTTGCCCAGTTTGCAAGAGTATCTTCATTTAAAGTAGCGAATTCAACAAATTCTTTTGCTAACTCAATATTTTTAGAATCTTTTGCTACTCCTATCCATGTTCCACCCCATTGGTAAGGCATTGGTCCATTTATACAAGCCCAATCTCCAGCTGTATCTTTACCAACTAATGTATCTGTTTCATTTCCATCTGCATCTTTAGCTTTTTTAGGAGCTGAATTTGACATTAATACATAAGGAAGACCCCATGTAGGAAGGAAATAAGAGAATACTTGTTTTGGATCTCCAGCAGCATCTACTAAAGAATCATTCATTCCTGCAAACCATCCTTCTGCCCATTGTGCAGCTTGTGCTTCATATCCTTTTTCTCTAAATGTTTTAGCTATTTCAAATAAATCATCAATTTTAGGATCTATAACTAGTTTATCATCAACTATCCATGGATCTGTACGATTTGAGAAGAATAAGTTAGTAAAATCTCCAGTTGAACCTACCATGAAAGTATCTCCATTAGATTTTTCTTTAACAACTGCTGCAGCTGCTTCAAATTTATCCATGTCACCAACTATCTCTTGGATTTCAGCAGGATCATCTGTTCCAAAATATTCTTTAGCTAAACTTCTTCTATAGAAGAAAGCACCTGGTGTAGCTTGGTATGAGAAAGCTTTAGTTACGCCTTCGTAAGTTCCTTCATCAATTGTAAACTGATATGTTCCAAGTTCTTCAGCTTTTGGAAGTAAATCTCCTAAATCTGCTAAGTAATCACTTTCAACATATTCTCTAACAAATGAAGCTTCTAATGATATAACATCTGGAACATCACCAGTTTGAAGTGCTGATTTAAGTTTTGTTTGGAATTCACCATTTGTCATTGGAATCATTGTATATTCCACTTTAACATCTGGATTTGCTTCTTCATAAGCTAAAGTCATAGTTCTTACTTCATCTGTAAATGACCAGATTTTCAACACTTTTTTACCTGAGTCACTAGTATCTTTATCTGCTCCACATCCTGCAAGTAAAGATACTGACATTAAACTAGCTAGTACTAAAGAAATAATTTGTTTCTTTTTCATTAACCTAACCCCCTAAAATATAATATATATATTTCATACAGAAAAAATAATTTATTTTCTATATGAGAATAACGAAATTAACAGCTAACTATTATTTTCTAAATTCATCTTTTAATGCTAAATATAAACTCTTATATTTTTCATAATCTTTAGAATATGTTTGACTTGCAAATTCCTCTGGTTTTGTAGATGACACTACACTTATAGCAGTTTCGCATCCTTCTTCAACTGATTTATATATATTTGCTCCAACTCCAGCAAGTATTGCAACACCTAGAGCTCCACCCTCTTTTGAATTTATTGTTACTACATCTTTATTGAAATTATCTGCTTGCATTTGTCTCCAAAGTGGACTTCTACCACCGCCACCTGAAGCTCTAATTTCATCTACATCTATTTCCATTCCTTGAATTATTTCCATACAATCCCTTAAACTATAGGACACACCTTCCATAATAGCTCTTACAAAATGTGACTTTGTATGCGAAGGAGTCAGTCCAAAAAACACTCCTTTTGCAAATGGGTCTAAGTGAGGGGTTCTCTCGCCCATTAAATACGGAAGGTACATCAATCCATCCGATCCTGGATTAATATTTGTAGCTTCTTGTCCCATAATATCATAAACGTCTTTTTCTAAAAGACTAGATACTTGCTTTTCTTCATTGCAGAAATTATCTCTAAACCATTTTAATGATAACCCTGCGCCTTGAGTTACACCCATAACATGCCAAGCATTTGGTACAGCATGACAAAATGTATGAACTCTTCCTAATTTATCTATAGTAAGCTTATCTGTATATGCAAACACAACTCCTGAAGTTCCTATAGTTGATGAAACTAAGCCTTTTTTTACTATTCCATTTCCAATGGCACCAGCTGCCTGATCTCCAGCTCCTCCAACTACTATAGTTCCTTCTTTTAATCCTGTTATTTCTGCTGCAGCTTTTGTTATTTTTCCTGTTACTTCACAGGATTCATAAACTTTACCAAGTAAAGCTTTATCTATATCCAATTTCTCTAATACTTCATCGCTCCAGTTTCTTTGTTTTATATCAAGTAACTGCATTCCACTAGCATCAGATACTTCTGTTGCAAATTCTCCTGTAAGCATATATCTTATATAATCTTTAGGAAGCATTATCTTAGCGATTTTTTCATATATTGCTTTTTCATTATTTCTTACCCAAAGAATTTTAGACGCCGTAAACCCTGTCAAAGCTGGATTAGCTGTTAATTCTATAAGTCTTTCCTTCCCAACTCTATTTGTTATCTCATCACATTCCTTAGTGGTTCTTTGATCGCACCATATGATGGAATCTCTTAAAATATTATCTTCTTTATCTAAGATTACTAAACCATGCATTTGTCCAGATAAACCTAAACCTTTTATATCTTCTTTTGATACATTGCTTTTTGATATTACTTCTTTTATACCACTATTAACTGCATCTAACCAATGTTTTGGGTTCTGTTCCGCCCATCCTTGTTTAGGTTGATACATTGGATATTCATATGTGGCAGACTTTATAGTCTTTCCCATTTCGTCAAATAATACAGTTTTAGTTCCTGATGTTCCAATGTCTACTCCAATTAGGTATGCCATAATACCCTCCTAATAAAATATATAATTTCTATTCATAATCAAACATATAACTGTTTAATATACCTTCTATTCTTTCTTGTCTTCCAGATTTATTCTTTATTTCATTATTCAAAGCATATGCTTCAAGTTCTTTGAATCCAACTTTATTATTAATTATATCAAGTCCTATTCCATTGTTGAAACTGCTATATCTTTCATCAACTAAACTCTCTAACGCCTTGTCTTCTAATAATTTATTTGCTATTTTTAATCCTTTAGCAAATGAATCCATTCCTACTATATGTGCTAAGAAAAGATCGTCAGCTTCAAATGATGGTCTTCTTACTTTAGCATCAAAATTTAATCCGCCTTTATGAAGTCCTCCATTTTTTAAAATTTCATACATAGCTAATGTAGATGAATATATATCTGTAGGGAATTGGTCTGTATCCCATCCAAGATTTGGATCTCCTTGATTTGCATCTACACTTCCTAAAGCTCCGTTTATCCTAGCTGTATTTAATTCATGTTGAAATGTATGCCCTGCTAAAGTTGCATGATTTGCTTCAACATTAAATTTAAAATATTTTTCTAAATCATATTTTCTTAAAAATCCAAGTCCTGTTGCTACATCAAAATCATACTGATGTTTTGAAGGTTCTTTTGGTTTTGGCTCTATTAAAAATTGTCCTTCAAATCCGATTTCTTTAGCATAGTCTACTGCCATGTGAAGAAATCTTGCAAAATTATCTAGTTCGAATCCTTGATTTGTATTTAAAAGAGTTTCATATCCTTCTCGTCCACCCCAAAATACATAATTTTCTCCACCTAACATTTTGGTGATTTCCATAGCTTTTTTTACTTGGGCTCCTGCATATGCATATACATCTGCATTACATGTTGTGGATGCACCATGGACAAATCTTGGATTTGAAAACATATTTGCAGTTCCCCATAATAATTTTATATCTGAATCTTTCATGAATTCTTTAGCTAAATTTGCTATTTCATCTAAGTTTTCATTTGTTTCTTTTAAATTATTTCCTTCTGGGGCTATATCTCTATCATGAAAACAAAAATACGGAGCACCAAGTTTAGATACAAATTCAAAATTAGCTTCCATTCTAGCTTTTGCTAAATCCATACCTGTAAAACCATTCCATGATCTTTCCATGGTTCCCATTCCAAATGGATCGCTTCCATTAGCAGTATAAGTATGCCAATAAGCTACTGAAAACTTAAGATGTTCTTTCATTGTTTTCCCTGCAACTACTTCATTTTCATTATAATGTTTAAATGCAAAAGGATTCTTCGAATTTTTACCTTCGAATTCAATTTTCTTTATTCCTTCAAAATACTCTTTCATAGCGCGCCTCCATAATTTATTTTATTTTTATATTCAATTTCAATTAATGATAACCTTTACGTTGATATCATTATAACTCTCTTTTAATACTTTTGCAAGTAACTTTAAAAAGTTATTTTAAGAAGTTCTAATTAAATTTTATACAGTCTATATTTGCTGCTTTTTCATTTGATTCTTTACCTTCAAATCTTATCTCAAACTTACTATTTTCAGGTACGTCTATATCAACAGTTATTTCATTGTAATTTCCTGTTCCTATCCAATTGCCTGTAGCTATAAATTTAAAATCTGTTTTTTTCTCATCATTTATATATATACCAAGTTTCCCTGATTCCATTGAAGCATATCTAATAATTACCTTTGAAGCTTTTGGCGCATCTTCTAAATAAATACCGTCTCCATCTTCCATTATATATGCCATACCATTTTGATTTGAAGCGGCTCCATCATTGTATACTTTAACATTCCCTGTAGCCTGAAAATTTTCAGCTTCTATTGCTCCTTCCGCTGAAAACGGCTTTGCTTCTTCTTTTAGTTCATCGATATCCTCTGGTGGAGTGAATTTTTTATTGTCTTTTGCTAATTCACCTGTCTCAAATAATCCAGATTTCATTTTCTCTAACCATTTCTCCCTTATATATTCATTTGCTTGTATTCTAGAGTCTCCCCAGCCTTGCCCTTTCCACATTGCTTGGTCATCCCAACGCACATTTATATATGCTACAGCCTTTATTTGGTCTTTGTGTTTTTCTATAAAAGCAAAATATGGTTTATACCATTTATTCCATATGCTCTCCCCGTCTCCGACTAAATTATCAAGTTTTGGAGCACTCTCGGCTATCATAACAGGTTTATTTTTTGTTTTTGCTATTTCTAAAGTAGATTTTGCTCCTGTATTAGCTATTTGATCAAAGTATGAAAAGCCTACCCAATCCACATAATCATCACCTGGATACCAATTTAATAAATAATCCATGCTATCTTCGCTGTAACCAGATGATTGCCATACAGTTTTAAAATTTTTAATATTATTTTTTCTTAAAATGTCCACAATTCTTATATAAGCTTTTTTATATTTTATAAAATCATAATCATTCCAAGATCCTTCATACTCATAGCCTATCCTTAAAAACACTGTTCTATTCGTATTTTTTATCCATTTTCCTAATTCATTAATATTTTCATCTCTATCACCTGCAACAATATTGTCTAAATCTCCTACTAAAGATAAACCTATTGCTATATACGCATCATCAAAAGTTTCATCTTCTAAATAGTATTGTCCACATACATCTCCCGAACCATAATTTGTAAAAGTTTCTAATCCCTCCAAAGTATCTAAACTTGTATAAGTTGTAACTCCGCCTGGAACACCAATGTAGTCTACATATCCATCATCATAATCTTTTAGTCCCCCTACAGCGCCTAAGTCTTGTCCCATTATTAATAGTACTTTATCATCTTTTATTTCATATTCATTAGCTTGATTATTACAAGAACTAAAAAGTAAAATTGAAATAATAGGTATTATTAACAATATATTCTTTTTTGATTTTAAATTCATTAAAATTCCCCCTTCATTTAATTTTATTATATTTTTCAATATCCGTTGAAATTCAACCAACATATTAATACTATTATATAGGTTTTTAAACTTTTTTAAAAGCCTTTATAAAGTTAAATTAATAAGTCTTCATACTTGTAATATCTTCCATCAGACCTCTATTTTTATATTCTCCTTCTATACATATTCATATACATATGCATATTATAAAAACCCAGAAATAATTTCATATTCTGGGTTTTTATCTTTTTCTATAATAATTATATTTTGAATCTGTTTATTTGCTCATTTAGAACTGAAGAAAGTTCATCTAATTTATCTGCACTTCTTGCCACTTCTTCTACTGCAACAGTTTGTTGCTCCATAGAAGCGGTAACTTCTTCTGATGAAGCTGCTGTTTCCTCAGATACTGCAGATATATTTTCAATGAAAACTGTAATAAAATTCTTATCTTCTATAATATTTTTTATATTTTCATTTACAAGTTCAATTTCTTCTATAATTATATCCACCGACTTAACAGTGTTTTCGAACACACGATTAACATCTTTTACAGATTTCGTTTGCTTGTCAGTATTATCTTTAACTTCATTCATTATATCCACTGTATTATTACTTTGCTGTTGTAATTCCTTAACTATATTACTTATTTCAAATGAAGCATTTTTAGATCCTTCTGCAAGCTTTCTTATTTCTTCAGCTACAACATTAAATCCTCGACCTGCTTCCCCTGCTCTTGCAGCTTCTATAGATGCGTTTAATGCAAGTAAATTAGTCTGCTCTGATATAGATGTAATGGTTTCAAGAATCATTCCTATATTTTTAGATTTTTCATCTAATTGTTTTATAGCTTGTTCTATTCTTAATAATGACTGATTATTCGAATGTGTTTTACCTATTAATTCATCTACTACTATCATTCCAGATTTATTTGTATCAGAAACATCATTTGCTTTATTTTTCATTTTTATACTATTATCTTCTAACATATTAAATTTCACATCTAAAGAATTAGTTATATTAACTCCTTTTTCCGCATCTTGCGCTTGCTTTTGCGCTCCTTTAGCTATTTCTTCAATTGTTCTTGATATTTCCTCGCTTGCAACGCTTGTTTCTTGAGATGTAGCTGCTAAATCTGTTGCTGCACCAACTACTTCTAAGCTTACTTTTTTAGAGTCAAATAATAATTTTTTTATATTTTCTATCATTACATTAAAACTTGTGGATAAAATACCAATTTCATCTTTAGTATTAATATCTGATTCTACAGTGAAATCTCCATTTGCTAAAGATTCAGCTGTTTCCTTTAATTTATTAATATTTTTACTTAATTTATTTGTATAAATAATAACACCCATCACTACTATAATAATGCTAAATGCAAATGCTATAATTAAATTCTTCATTAAAGTACCTAATGAAGCATACAATTCTTTTTGTGGTATTACAAGTGCTAAATACCAATCAGTTTTATCCACTTTTTCATAATATATATCGTAAACACTACCTTCTTCTATATAACTATCATCACCATTTCCTGTGTCCACCATATCCCTACCTATGCTTGCAAGAGTTTCATTTGATTCATTAAAAATGCTTTCTTTCATAACTTTTTCTGAATCATTATTAGCTAAATAAGTCCCATCATCATCAATAAGAAAAGCCCATCCTGTTTTTCCAACTTTTGTTTCACTAATAAAATTTTGAACACTATCTAAATCCATATCTGCTGTAACTACACCTATAAAATTTTGATTTTCATCATAGATAGGAACTGAAGTTGTTATCATGGTTATATCGCTTGTTTCATCATAATAAGGCTCTGAATATATGTAAGAATCGGAAATTCCTTTAGCATTTTTATACCAATCATACTGAAAATAATCATAATCTTCATTGCTATATTCCATAGTAAGTGATATTTCATCACCAGTTTTATATGCATAAGGTCCAAAATATTTTTCTTTTTCATCAACTATATAAGGTTCAAACCAAACACCAACACCAAAAGTATTTTCGTTACTTGAAAGAACATTTTCTAACATTGAATAATAGGTTTCTTGATTTTCTGTTTGTAAAATAGCTTCTACTGATTTTTCTAATACTAATGCTACTTGATTATGTTTGGATTGATTGTTAACAATAGTTTCAGCTACATAATTTAATTGCTGCTCCATTTGACCTTTTATTTGAGTATTTATCACTGTTTTAGATGAATAATATCCTATAACCGATAATGTAGTCATTCCTATAAATGTTAAACTTATTATAATTGTTAATATTGCCGTTCTTATACTTTTGAATTTAATCATAAATCCCTCCGATTAATATATTATCGTTTTACCATTCATGTAGATACCATACCCGATTTGATGTTTTTACTATAAATATAATAAATATACATTTATTTTGTAAATTCAAACCTGTAAATTGAATTTAATATTAGTTTTCTTATAAAATATTATATATTTTCTACATATTTCGACATTATTATTATACTTTATATTAAGATATTATTAAAGTTAAGTTTATTTTTTTAATAAAACTACTTTTTATGATATATCAAAGGCATATCAGTAATATATCAAAAATATATAAGATAATACTATTGACATATCTTATAAATAATAGTACTATACTAAAAACGAACCAATTATTTAAATTTTAAGAATATTATATTAAAAGCTTTGATAGGATTAAGTAAACAAATTTAAGTTTTAAAGAGAATGGGATTAGCTGAGAACCCATAAACAAGAATTGTTGAAACTCACCCTGGAGCTGCTCTTCTGAAAATCTTTACTTATTAAGAAGCGCCGGCATTGTCGTTATCTAAATTAAGATACAAATATGGGTGGTACCGCGACACGAATTCTCGCCCCATGAGAATTGGTGTTTTTTTATTACCTTAATATATTTAATAACATAATTTAATAACATAACATATTATAAAAAATAAAATACGAAATATATAAAAACTATGATAGGGATAGTAAATAAAAATTCATTTTAAAGAGAGCAGGAGGTGCTGAAAACCTGTAAATAATTTTTGTTGAATCTCACCCTGAAGTTGCTTTTCTGAAATCATTTTTAGTAAGAAAAGCCGGCTTAGCCGTTATCTAATGAAGTAATAAATATGGGTGGTACCGCGACAGTCTTTCTCGCCCCAGAGGTAGGCTGTCTTTTTTGTAAAAAAATTACCTAATTAAGGCTAAACAAGTGGATATTTTTACTTATTCAATGCTATTTTTTACTATATTTGTAATATAAAGTTTTAAAATATAAGGAGGTACAATATTATGAACACTATAGAAAACAATAACAATTTCGAAACTAATGATTCTAACTACATGGATGAAAA
>JBGUER010000053.1:0-17304 GCA_041821285.1 Clostridiaceae bacterium | reverse complement strand
AAGAAATTCGACACCACAAATACTTAATTTTTTTACAAAGAAACTTACATATCTAACTCAATTCAAGAAATACTCTTTTTTTTGGACACAGAAAAAATTACGCCCTCTCCTAATTCCCTCATTAGTTCAAAAGGTTTTATAGAGCCATTAATTACCCGTTGATATTCATATGAAAATGAAGGCAGATCCATTTTTTGGGGTCTTCCATAATCATCCCATTCTCCTCGATCCTTTTTAGCTTGGATACCTTCTCGCTGACGCTTTTCCTTTTTCTCGATTTCAGCTTGAGCTATAGTAGCATATAATTCGATTAACATATTATTTATCGTTTCAATAATCATACTAGCCATAGTATTATCCAGTTTTGATAGATCTTGAGCTGTCGTAGGAATTTCAATAATAATTACTCTAATTTCATTGTCCTTAAAATATTGCAATTCTTTTAACGTTTCTAATTTGTTTCTTCCCAATCTGTCGAGTTCGGATATTATGAGAACATCTCCGGGGCGTAATACGTCTTCTTTTAATACGGTATACCTTGGTCGACTGAAACTTTTCCCAGTCTGTTGGTCCGTATATATCCTTTTTAGGTTCATACTATTATTAATGCAATAGTCAGTTATCTCTTTTAAGCCTCTATCTAGATGTTGTTCAGTAGTACTAGTTCTGTGATAGCCATATACCGAAATAAAAATCACTCTCCTTTAATATTTATGACATGACTAAATTATAATATATAGGGGCTAAAATGTCAGGATGGTTTTTGAGACGTCTTACAAGTTTAAGTGTATAGATTTTGACACCTATTTCAATGATATTTTGTTGGTCTTTAAATGTATACATTTTAGTACTTCAGGTATGTACTTCCTATTTATATAAAGTTGTGTTTTGTCTACAATCTAACTTTTCACCAAGTTGGTGAAAAGTTATTCAGCAGACGAATCTGTCATTTTATTTTATAATGCATTTTTTGTTTATATTATCTTTCGTTTTTATTTTATAAAAATATCTGTAATAATTTGGTGTTTAATATCGGAATATGCTTTTAAGTATCTACCAGTAGTGTTATAATTACTTTAGAACATATTTATAAGGTGATCGAAAGAATGAATATATTTTAGAGCGAGTTCAAAGGGAGAATCATTGTGGTACTGTTATAGAAAGGTAACAATAATGGGAAGATGAATATAAACAAACTATGATAGGGGATATAGAATATGGAAAGAACTGAGCTAGTGACAGTAATACAACAAATTTATGATGATAATACATGTTATTCAATCCCAATACATGCAGTGAATCAAGCTGATGCTATAACTGCTTTATCGGTAGATCTTTATACAGATGCAAATAGATTTATATATGAACTTTTACAAAATGCTGATGACTCACCCTATGACGCAGATGGAGTTAAGGTTTGGATAAAAGTATTTGATGATGAATTGGTAGTAGCACATTCTGGAAAAGCATTTGACGAAAAAGATATCAGAGGTATATGTAATATTAACAACGGAACAAAAAAATCTGACCTAAAAAAAACTGGTTATAAGGGAATTGGATTTAAATCAGTATTTGGTCAATCTGATGATGTTGTAATATATACAGATGGTGAATATTTTAGATTTTCTAGATCTTATAATTTTGGATGGAAATGGAAGGGGACACAAAGAGAGTGGGAAGAAAAAAATAATAGAATATTTCAATATCCTTGGCAAATAATTCCAATTTATACAAAAAGCTCAGAAATTGAGGATGAGATCAAAAAATATATTTCTGAAACTGGTGCAAATGTTGTAACGATACTTAAAATAAATAATATTGATGAAACCATAGATGCAATTCAAAACTTATCACAAAATATTAATATGTTCTTATTTTTAAAAAATATAAATGAGATCAGCTTTGAAAATAAGGTTTTCACAATCGATAGAAAAAGTGGTGAAAATAGAATAATACTAAATAAAGGTAAAATATCTCAACAAGAATGGCTGATAAAAAATATCAACTTAAATGTTTCAGAAAAATTAAGAGATACTCTTTCAAAAGATCCTTCTATTCCTCAAAAATTAAAGGAAGCCAATAATATTGAGATGACTTTTGCTGCACAGATTGATAAAGGTGAAATAGTTTATTTAGAAAAAAAAGATAGAGTTTTGTATTCTTATTTACCTACTGGAGAAATAAAATATGCTTTGCCTGTATTAGTAAATACAAATTTCCTTATATCCGCTAATAGAGAAAGTATTCACAAAGATTCAAAGTGGAACCAGTGGCTTTTTGAATGTATTTCTTATGAAATTTTTAAGTGGATTTCTGAACTAGTGTTTTCTAAGATTTCCTTTGAAGCATATAAGCTAATACCAGAAGAGACACCACTTAGTGATAGTTTAGCAAACGCTTATAATTTGGGTATAAAAAAAGCAAAAGAAAATATTTCGTTTATTTTATCTCGTGAAAATAAAATGATTAAGATTAGTGAAGCAATGATAGATTTCACACATTTATCAGAAGCAAACTTTATTGGTGAAGAACCAATTAAGAATTTTATTATAAAGCAAAATCATAGTACTTCAAACAAATTTTACGTTAAACGATGTGCCGCTTGGAGCAAATTCAAAAATATGGGAGTTTCAAGATTTGAATGGAAAGATTTAAAATCATTCTTAAACTCTGCGTATTTTATAGAAACACATTCAATTCAAAATAATATTGAATTAATAAAATTTTTAAGGACATGTTGTGAATCTGATAAATTCAAAGATGTTACCAAAGAGTATGTATGCAATCTTCCTTTTATTTTGGATCATAGAAAGCATATTAATTATCCTAAGCAAGTTTGTTTTCCAGCAGCCAATGATGAAAATTGGGATAATGTAGAAAATGGATTATCTTTTGTACATAAAGATATATTAGCTTGGTTATTACGTGATTTGGAAATAAAAAACTGGTTAGAAAACCTTGGAGTAAAAGAAAAAACAGATATAACATACATAACACAAAATATTTTACCTTATGCAAGTACCTATATTAATATAGGTAACGCGATATCTGAAATTCAAAAGTTGTTTTCATTATATAAAAGGGGTGACCTTAGAGAAGATATTATACAGCAGTTATCAGAAATAAAGCTTATGACGAACCAAAATACACTCTTACAAGCATCTGAATGCTATATGTCCGATTTTTACAACCCAAGATTGAAAATCGAAAAGATACTTGGAGAGGAGGATATGTTTGTTAGTCTAGAATATTGCTATAACGCTCATGATAAAGATGAATGGAAGCGATTTTTTAAAATTCTTGGTGTTAAGGATGGAATTAAGCCAATTGAATTTAAAAAAAAGGAACCCAAATCTAAGTTAATTAATTATGGATTTAAAGCAAAATTTTTTAGTACAGAAGATATGAAATTTGCACCCTATATTAGTATATTTTGGGCTGATGAGTTTTCTGATATTGTCAGTTTAAATTTAATAAATAGTTTAGAAAATAATAACAAGTTAAGTTTTGTTTTTTGGCGAGATTTTATAGAGAATAATACTCTCTTGGAAGTTAATAAAAAAGCAACAGCATATTGGGGAAATCACAACATGGATGGTCGGACAAATGGTAATCAAATTGCTAACTATTTACCATGGTTTATTAAAAATATAAAAGCTATTCCAACACTTAATGGAGAAACATATACGTCTACAGAGGTATTTTTAAATACAGATGAAATAGTTAATATTGCTGGAAAGTATTTACCAGTGTTTAAGGGGATTGAGTTATCACAAGACTGGAAGGCTTTTTTTCAATTTAAAACTGAACTAGATTTAGAAAACTATCTTGATATACTTTTACTGATTTCTTCTGATATTCAAGATGATGGTAGTATTAGAAATGAAAACAATGAAAAATTACAATCAATTTACTCAATATTGCTAGATAAATGCGTTAACTGGTATGAAAGCGATATTGAAAAAATAAAAATATGGTCTAAAAGCAATTGTTTGTTGAATAATAAAGACATTTTTACAGAGTGTATTAACTTATATTATTTTATAGATGGAAATGAGTCTATTTTCCAAGAACAATATGCTTTTATAAAATTAAATGCTAAAAATAAAAGTCATCAGAATCTGAAAAAGTTGCTGACTTATTTTCAAGTGAATTTATTGAGTCAAAGTCAATTTAAATTAGTATGCGATAATGAAAAAATATGTGATAGTTTAAAGAAAAAGTTAAATAGTATCGTTCCATATCTTAAAATATGGGTAGAACATGATGAAGAGGATGATAATATAAAACAAAAACTATTACTAATACATGATAAAATTAATGGTTTGGAAATTTTTGAATCAGAAGAGTTAAAAATCACATATGATGAAATAAGTTTTTCGAAACATGTAAATTTGCATTTTGATGAAAACAAACTTTATGTAACAAATCCGTGGAATTCAAACAGTGTATTATTAAGATTAGCTGATGTTTTATGCACTTATTTAGGATTAGAGGGATATAGTAGTAAACTGGATTTTTTACTAAGAGCTGAAAGCAATGAAATACAAAAATACTTTTCCCAAGAAGATATCGAAATTCCATCAGATTATTTGATAGTAGATACTAATGTAACTGCCTTACAGAATATTGAAGATATCCAAAATAGTAATTCAACCGAAGACTTTTATGAAGATTCGTTGCATGATATTAGTAAGAAAATATACATAGAATCACTTATACCAAGAGCAGTAGATAATGTACTTAAACATCTTAATACATTACCAGAATATGATTGTGCATCAGCTTATGTAATGTCAAAAAGTATTATAGGAGGCATAACTAAAAATGGAAATGATATAAAAGTGGTTGCTAGACCATCAGATAATGATAAAATTAGACTCTATTATGATTCTGAATTTGATGTCCTTGAATATGTAGATGCAGAAGTTTGGTATGAAGATGGAGTTACACCTCCTAAGCAATTTACACTTGGTCAGCTCTTGAAAATGACAAAAATTAATAAAATACCAATCAAACAAATCAATACTAAAGATATTGAATTTAATAATCCAAAATCTGTAGTATTAGATTTTGATGCTGTGCCTTTTACACCTGAAAAAACAGCAAAAGTAATCGCATCCTTCGCTAATACAAAGGGAGGTACTATTCTATTTGGTATAAAAGAAATATCTCCTACAAATAATGAAGTCGTTGGTTTAAGTACTGATTTCAATGTGATTGATATAACAAACAAAGCAATCTCAATGCTTAACCCTACGCCTGATGTGACTTTTGACTGGATAAAAAAGGGTGAAGAATTAGTATTTGTTATTGAAACAAAAATAGCTAATGAAGATATACTTCTAAATAACAAAAAGTATATTAGAGAATTAGATATAACCAAACCAGAATCAAGTAGTACCAAGAATAAGTATATAATAAATAATCCTAAAATTGAAAAAACGATTGCAATAATTATTGCAATCGAAAATTATGCAGTGAGACCAGACAATCAAGTAGATGATGTGAAATTCGCTATTAAAGATGCTTTACGATTTAAAGAAATGTTAATATCCTCAATGAATATAGATGAAAAAAATATTTATGTATGGAAAAATGAAGAAGCTTTGAAAAGTAACTTGGATTACGAGCTTAGAAGTTTATTTTATAGTTTAACTGAAAACGATAGGCTGGTTTTTTATTATGTTGGACATGGGTTTCATGATGGAAAGACAAATTATTTGTCAACATACGATATACATCCATTTAATATAGCTGAAACAGCAATATCTTTACGTAAAATTCTTCTAGACCCTTTGCAACAATCTAAGTGTAAGAATGCATTTATATTTATAGATGCATGTGCCAAAAGTTTTGATAATGAAAATGAAAGAAGTCATATTGCCAATATCAATGAAGATGAGTTTAATATTATTTCAAGCGAGTTTGAGAGTTATTCAATATTCCTATCGTGTAATCCAGGACAAAGTTCATATTCTTGTGATACATTAGAAAATGGTATATGGACTTATTTTTTGACTAAAGCAATTAATGAATCGGTGGATGAAGTAATCCTTGATCATCAATACATCACAGATAGAAAACTGGGGGATTTCTTATCTCTAAAGGTATCCCAATATGCTAAAAGCAAATATAACTGGAATCAAAATCCTAAAACAATACTTGATTCAAGCTATGAAAATGTTATAACCGAAGTTAAATAAGATGCTTTATTAGAAAATTTAAAATCAATGTATAATTTAACAGCACTTATGAAGTATTATTACTTATCAAAAATTTTATGATTGAGAGGTAACTGTTGTGAGTGAATCAGGAGAGGTTTTCTTTAATAGAACTCTTAGAGCAAGTGGGCATACTCAATACGATGAAATAAAAGACTTTTATCAACTTTGTAAAGAAAATAAAGCCATTTCAGGTATTGGTGATGATGAACTAGATAAACTAGTAAAGGATTTAGAAAATGATCATGTTGAAAAAAGTAATGATATGGTTATTGAAATGATTTTGAACTATGTTATGGAAAATACGAAAAATCAAAGAACATTAGATATATTGTCAAATCTAAAAGTTGCAAATATCCCATATGAAAAAGCAATGATAGGTAGAGCATATCCACAGTACACTGATGGATCATATTATATTGAGATTGATAGTAATATTTTAAAGAGAATTCAGCTTTTATCGGATATTTTTGCTATATTCTTTATGTATAACGAAAGTATTGGAGAAATAGAAGAATCAATTTTAAAGCAATTACTTAAAGCAAATATTCTTAGATACAATAATAATGTGAATTTTAATAATGAATTTAACTTAATTCAAATTAAAATGATGATTTATGATCGTATATTTGAAAGTTCTAGATTTACAGATAAGTATATTTCATATTCAAGAGAGATAGAGGAAATTGGAACAGCAACTTTATTAGGTCATGAGGTGGGGCATCACTATTACGGACATACTGAAAAGCCCACTAACGATAAAGAAACATTAAAGTCATATGAGTTTTTAGCTGATCGGTATAGTGTTGATTTTTCATTTGAGTATTTGAAAAGCGCATATACATATGACGGAAATAATTACGGTCTACATCAGTTTGCTAGTGTGTATATTCCATTAATTGCAAGCTCTTTCTATGGAGATGTACATATAGATGGAGTGAAACATCCGTCCATTGTAAAAAGAATTAATATAATAAGAAAAAAATTAAGTTTAAAAATTGAAAGCGAAGCATTCCAAGAGGTAGACAAATATATTAATGTTTTATACCAAAATATTGGATTTAACATATTGAAGTAGATTAAAAGTATAATGCGAAACAGTCAAAATAAAATTTCATGAGAAAATCACTTGATTAAAGTATAGATAAATTGGAAGTTATAAGAGAAGGGGTATCTTTATAATCTTCACTAGAGACGAAGCAGTATATACTTCCCATTATATTTATTGATCAAGGACAAGCGAGTTATAGCAATGTGAAGTATATAAATCACATAACTAGTATGACGGAGGAACTTTACGCATAATTTATGAATTTTATAAGTCATATTTGCTGGCTTTATTTTAGTTTTATACATAAGGAAAGAAGGATAAGAATCAGATGAAAAAAAGTCGCAAAATCAAAAAGAAGATATGTAAAGTTATTTATAAAGTTCTGCAAAAACTTAATCGTTTATATATTGCAATAATAATTATTATTACAATAGGTTTATGTTTATTGATTGCCTCATACTGGATATCTGATCAAGATATGAAAAACATTGCAGTAGGGCTTGGTACTGGAGTTGTTACTTCTGCATTAGTTACATTATATATTGAAATCATAAATAGCAGAATAGAACGAAAAAAAGTGTTGAGGTATAAGAAAATGCTCTTAAATCCGTTATATAGAGCAACAAAAAATTTGTATATTTGCATAGCACAAAATATAAATGAATATAGAGTTAGAGAAGAGCTAAAGAAATATTTTCTACTGCCAATTGAGGATACAGGAGAAATATCGGACTTTCTTAAACAGCTTGAAAAGATAGAGATAGGAACGATGGAGGATCAAGCAAAGAGAAAAAGATTGGAAAAGTTGGTGGATGTCCCACTTATATTTTATAATGAGTTATTAAGCCAGTATAAAGGTATACCATTTGAAAGTTTTCTTTTAGACAATGTTATTACACAGGAGGAATATGACAGACTAAAGTATTTTAGTATCATAAATGAATGTGGAAAATATCTTAACATTTTAAATGGTAAGAATTTAACTGAACAAGAAATATATTATACAAGAATTAAAATTATGCACATGATGATTATTCAAATGAATCGTATAATGAAAATGTTTGACTTTGTTTCACAAATGGCAATATCAGAAAACAAGTGGATTGTGAAACAATTAGATGATTTATGGTATCATGAGGTTTATACTAATTCCGATGAGTATATCGAGAAATACATTGAGGAAATGAGCCAAAGAGCAGAAGATGAGGCTGAGTATTATGAGGAACATCCCGAATTGCTTGAAGATGGTGAAGAAAGTGAAGAGGATATCTTATATAAAAAAATAAACACAGCAATATGGTCAGGAAATGTAGAGACAATTAAAGAATGTTTTCCGAAAATTAATAAAAATAATAAAGAGATACAATTGGAATTGACTTGGGATTTAGCAAAAGAAGTTATGAAAGACAAGGAATTAAGAAGATTGTACTATGAAAAATACAATGTAAAGTATAAAGTGTGGAAAAAAACAAGAAGATAAAGTGTTTGCTATGGAGGTTGAAACCGAGCATGATTTCTTTGAGAATAATGTGATATGAAAATTTATCAACCGCCGAGATGATGTTTTCAAAATAACAGTTAAAGCAGATGATTAGTAATTCTGGATTTCATTAATTAAAATGTTTTTTAATTAGCCAATGCAATAAATTGTATTAATAATTCATTATCATCCCCCCTGAACTGATCGTTTTTATTTAGTAAATGAATAGATAACGTGATCAAGAACTAGTTTTTACATGCTCGAAGAGTAGTAATTATGTGAGAATCAATTATTTTACAATTGTGGGCAAAAACGGAAAGTTACATAAAGTGTTACGGAACATGTAAAGTTCTTGCATTCTGGAGGCGGGATGTGAAAATATTATAAAATTGTTTATTATACAAACAGCTACCTAATTGATGAAAATATGTTTTATAATGTTATTGAGCTTTAGGTTGAAAGGGGAGGGGATAATATTCTTGAAAAGAATAGAATTATTGATGAATTAATTGAGTTGATTAATAATGAGAAAAGAAACATAGAGTCCAAAAATGAGTTAGGGTTGTTTGATGATAATAAGCATTGGGAAAACATTGTAAGACGTTTAATGAACGATGCCTATGGATATGAGTTGAAAAATTTAAATGGGGAAATAAAAAATTACCCTGGGATTGATTTAGGTGACGAAGATAATGGAATCGGAGTTCAAGTAAGCACAACGAAAACTAGCGCAAAAATTGTTAATTCCTTAGATAAAGTTATGCTACACGAAGTATATGAAAAGTATCCTCACTTTATTATGTTTGTATTAGGTGACAAACAAGATTCATATACTGTTGATATGAAAAATTATCAGGGAAAGATTAAATTTAATTGGAAAGAGGACGTTTATGATTTGAATTCTCTTTTGCAAAGATTTAATGATATGGACACAGAGGAATTAATGACAGTTTTAAAGTATTTAAAAAGTGAGTTTGGAAAAAATGATACAAAGGAAGAAAATGAAGCAAGAAAAAGTGCTATGTCACTTGTTGCATATATTCAGAATGCGTGGGAATGGATAATAAATGCAAGTGAAGATGGTGGTTTTTATTTAGATATTAATAAATACGAGGATTATCAGACTGAATGTAAAAAGGTATCTAGCATGTTGAGCACAACAGAGTATAGTGAATTAGTGGGACTAATGTCTGAAATAAATGGAATAATTGATAGTATGCAGGAGGGCATTGAATATATCAAAAATTATGGACAAGGAAACGTTGTTAAGGATGTTAGTACCGTGAAATATTCAAATAGAATAAAAGCAAAGGCATACCGAGCTTTAAGGAAAAAAGCTATATATGATATTCTAAAGGAAAAGTGTGATAATTATTCAAGGAAGCAAGTAGATATTGTCATTGATATGGATAACTTTCAAGATCGTATTCAATCAATGGATATTGACTGCGATATAATATTAAATCAGTTTTCAGTGGGAAGATTTAAACAACTTATTGAACGACTGGTGGTAAAAAGTTGTAGAAGAATAGTGGTGTTGTACAGTAATGAAACTGAGTTAATAAGAAAAATAGCAATTCACGAAGCAGTTTGTTTGAATGAAATAAAAAACGATAAAGCGCAAGCATTTTCCGAATATATTCAGCTAAATGAAGGAAATATAAATGGTGTTATTTTAGTATCATCAGATATTATTTTTGAAAAAGCAATTAAGGAATTGATAAATAGAAAATTAGCAGTGGGGGGTGTGAGTTTTAGAGATGATTTATATTGGAAATTAAAAGCTGAATTTTCAAAAGTCATTGAACTTTCATCATATGTAAGTATGATGTTTCAATATGATGAAGAAAAACAATATGATATCAGAACTCTAAATATAGAACAATTTAAGAGTATGATTGCTAATGCTAGTGACGAGATAGATCATAGATTAAGAGTATTTTCTGGTGGATATGTATACATATCTAAAAAGGTCGCAACTGAGGATTTTATGGGATTGAAGTTCTGGTGGGAAACATATGATGCTACCTATGGTTATGTGGGTGTGGTTGCAGCTTCTGATGAGCAATATATAGCAGAAATGTATAATGAATTAAAGTGGGAATGGGATAATGGTTCAAGTGGATACATTGATATGTATTTGGCACCGCAAGGAATTTATAAATAAATAATTTCATAAGCCGAGGAGAAATCCTTTTTAAATATAATTGAAGTAAGCTTAATGGGGCATCCTTTTTAATCAATCCCAATTTACAACCTTTTCCTTGTTTTTGATATATTAAGCTTGCACACTAATGAAATAGTAAAAAGGAGAGTGAATAAACTATGAATTACACGTATTCATTAATTGAAGCATTAAATTTGGATCAGTGCCCATCGTGTTTATATAAACTAATAGATGAAAACAAACAAAAAAAGCTAATTTTTAGAACAGAAGTTGAACGAGATTCTATAACTCATTTTGAATGCCCAAAATGTGGGCAACTTTTCATGCGAAAAGGTTAGCTTTTAATAGACAATTGTAGTTATGACAAATATGAAACAAAAAACTGAGTTTTCTAAGAATAACCTATTACCAACTTGGGGTTAGGTTGAAGAAAAAAATAATGCTCATGGAAAGAAATATATCCATGTTTTATAAAATAGAATAAAAGCTTAAAATCGAAAGAAGTGTTAGTACATTTGTGCTGACACTTCTTTCGATTTTATAAAGCAATTTTTAGTTATTACTAGTTCTACTTTTCAGTAACATAAGTTGAAATGAATACTTGAATAAACCCTCACTACTTATTTTATTGAAAAGAAAAGGAGCTTAAACTAAATGATCACAAATAATTTGATTAATGCTATTAAAAAATATTACAACGAACACGAATGGGAATTTAAATTCCTAAAGTATCCGATTAACATTGAGTTGGGTAAAAATAAAAAGGAAGTAACGACAGAAAGAAAAGACTATCTTGATCTTTTACATAAAGAAATTGATAATTTCAGGATAAAAGCAAATAATGAATGGGTTTACCTAAAGTTTCAGCAGTGGGTAGGATATAGTATATCTATTCTAGTATTATCTTGTGACAAAATAATTGATTATCACAAAACAAACAATTTTAACCTTAGTATGGTTGTAGATAAGCTTAGAAAATTATTTGTGGACAGAATAGACTATGAAACATTTACAATG
Source organism: Clostridiaceae bacterium (assembly GCA_041821285.1). GTDB lineage: Bacteria > Bacillota > Clostridia > Clostridiales > Clostridiaceae > JAJBWD01. The sequence continues at coordinate 5,365 of JBGUER010000053.1, read as the reverse complement.
AAAAATTTAACGGATAAACAAATTAGATATCTAATTTGTTTATTATCTGAACTAGAGTGTGAGCTAGGAAACCCTGTAATGGAGTCGATATATTATCCAATTTTTAAGAAAATCATATATATTAGAAGGCTATTATCATGTCAACAAGATATTAGATATTTAGAAAAAAAACATATGGATTCTATTTCAAGAGCTAGAATTAAGATAGGTGATGTAATAAAGTCAAATCATTGGGATGGATTTCTGACAGTAACGTTTGATGAAAATAAATTTGATAGATTTGATACAGATTTACAGTTAAATGCATTAAGAGAATACTTTGATGATCTAAAAATGAATATCCATCATGATTTACAATATCTGATTTTACCTGATCTACATTATAAAAAAAATAATGGAAAGGCTATTGTTGATGAGGAAGGACACTATGCAAGCCATTTTCATTGCTTAATAAAAAATATTGATAATATTGATCAGCTACTAGTTAAATTAAAAACTGAAAATAATGATGATTATTTAGATAAAGATAATAGGCAAGTATATTGTATCAAAGAATTAAATGAAAAATTTGGATACTCATATTTTACGTATTGTGATGATAATATGGAGGGACTCTGTATTTATTTTATGAACCATATTAATCTTAAGAATGATTCACATAGGCGTGTAAAGAAGCGTTATTATACAAGTCAATATCTGAATAAATGTAAAAAAGAAACTTTATATGTAACGAAAGAAGAAAAAAAATCAATGATTCGGAAAGAGTTAAAAAATAAATTGAATAAGATTACCAAAAAGGTTGTTACTTTTAAAGAAAGATCTTTTCATCAAGTTGTTGAAATTTATAAATTTAAAAAAATAAATAGAAACAAAAGCATGATTCCATTTGTGATACGATATGAAAACAGCTACTATAAGTCTTGTATTGATTATAATATATTTTATGAAAATTTGGTGGACCTCTATAATAAATTAACAGGGAATAAAGTAATTAATCAAAAATTTTAAATGTTGTTGAGATACTCTACATTATACATAATTGATTAATTTTAGAATGGCACATTGTTTGAGCCTAATTTAAGCAAATTAAAAGACCTGGGGGTCTTCCACCCCCAATCCACTGGAAACCTTGTTGAAGTGATATTTAAAGAGATAATTATCACTCTAGCAAGGCGATAGATGGGGTAAATTAAATTGATTAATCTGACTGATTATTGGTGTGTATAAAATGTTCTGTAACAATTAATCTCAATTCAAAAAAAGATATACATGATAGGGAATCAAACAGACTGCTGTATAAATTATTAAAACTATATTATTAAATGCGAAACAGATGACTTTTTTTTCTATAAGAAGTATAATGATAATAAATTAATTTATGGATAATTATAGTATTTTATGAAAAAACAATTTATTTGGAGGGGAATATGGAAATATTATATTCAAATATTTTACCGTTGAAAATTCAGCCAGGACAGCAGGGGTTTTTAGATAGATTTAATTTAGCAGTTGAAAAAGCTGATAAAGTGGATATTGCTGTAGGGTATGTGTCTAAAAGCTCAATTCAGCAATTGGAAAGAATTATTGATGATAATAAGCTAGAAAAAATAGAACTCATAATTGGAATGTATTATCTTGAGGGAATGCCAGAAAGTACATATAATGCTACTATAACTTTAAATTCAAAGCTTAAGCAAGAAGGACGCGGGATAGTCAAGTTAGTTAATACTTTAAAATATCATGGAAAACTCTATGTGTTTTATAAAGATGGGAAACCTTTTGAAGCATTTATTGGTTCTCATAATTTAGGTGCTATTAAAACAGAGGCATCCAATATTAGACAATATGAAATTTCAGCTGTTACAACAGTTGAAAATGAAATTAATGAAATTGCGTCTTTTATTGCACAATTAAAAGATGATAATTGCTCAATCGATATTTCATGTGCTTCGGGGATGAAAATTATTAGAGAAATAAACAATGCATTAATTGGACAAGAATTTGTTACTAAGATAACAATGGATGAAGTTGATGCATATCAAAATAAACGGACAGAAGTTCAGTTTGAAATACCTCTTAAAGTTCCAGAGAACTTATCTGATACTAATATGCGAGGATCAAATATCAATGTATGCTATGCAAAGGGAAGAAAAAGAGTCTGGTGGGAAACTGAAATAGTGGTCTCAAAGCAAATTCGAGATTTACCACATTATCCAGAGTATCAAAGACCGTTTATGGCTGTTACAGATGATGGGTGGAAATTTCTTGCATGGACTTGTGGCGATAATAATAAAAATTTATATTCAAAAGATGATTTGAAGATAATGGGGAGATGGATAAAGGGAAGATTAGTTGCTGCAGGGTTAGTGGAAGCAGTGAATAATGTTGAATCTGATATAAATGGTATAGGTGTTATTACTGGGGAAATGCTTCAACAGTATGGAAGAAATACAATAACATTGACGAAGACAGAATTAACAACTATGCTTGATGATGGAAGCGAGGTTCAAGTTTGGATGCTTTCTTTTCTTCCTGAAAGTAACAGTAGGAAGGAAGATAAACAATGACTTACTTAGAACAATATCTAAATTTAATAATTGATCGAGGAAATCCACAGTTAGCAGATTCTATTAGAACAACTGTAAACGCAATAGCACCACAATATTTAGAAAAATTCACTTTCAGCACTCATGAAGTGGGGCTACTATTTGGAAATGTACAATCTGGAAAAACAGGTCAAATGTTTGGAATAATCTCATCCGCTTCAGACTTGGGATTTCCTATTTTTATTATCATGACGACAGACAATGTTGTATTACAACAACAGACTATAGATCGAGTTAGAGAAGATTTAGCTGGATTTTGTATATGTGATGAATATGACAGTGAAATATTTGCAAAAAACAACTTAGAGATGCCTACAATTGTTGTGCTAAAGAAGAATTTTAGAACATTGAAACAGTGGACGAATATTCTTGCATCTACGGGATTTATTAAGGGTAATCCTCTGTTTATTATTGATGATGAGGCTGATGCAGCTTCTTTAAACACACTTGTAAATAAGGGTAAAAAATCATCAATTAATAGATATTTGGATGAGATCAAGGCAATGTCTGCAAGTAGCATATATCTCCAGGTTACTGGAACTCCCCAGTCTCTGTTTTTACAGACATCACAGTCAGGATGGCGTCCATACTTTACGTACTATTTTAGACCAGGAAAGAATTATTTGGGTGGAGATTACTTTTTTTCAAATGAACAGACCAAATGTATTTCATATATTGATAAAATGAAAGAACCACTTGTAGATGCGTTATTACACCATCTGATGGTATCGGCTCAAATACTTATATGTGGTGGAAGAGTTTGTAACTTTTTACTACATCCAAGTGTTAGGAAGTCTGCACATACACAATTTGAAAATGAAGTATTAAAAGTAATCAAGGATTTACAGATTAATTTCAAATCTGATCTAATACAGAAAAAGTGTCAGCATATATACTCATCTTTACAACCGAGTAAACAAGAATTACTTTCTTTCGATGTTTTGATTAGAGGAGTCGAAAGATTATTAGATGAAAATATGGTAAAAGTTTTTGTTATGAATGGTGATTCACATATTGATAGTAAGGAGTATTCGTATGGTTCCAATATTATTATTGGAGGGAATACTTTAGGAAGAGGTGTAACTTTTCCAGGACTTCAAACAATTTACTATACCAGAGTTTCAAAAAAACCTCAGGCAGATACAATGTGGCAACACAGTCGTATGTTTGGATATGATCGAGATCCTGGTATGATGCAGGTATACATTGATGAGCATCTTTATAAACTTTTTTCAGATATTAATGCAACTAACAATTCTATAATATCACAGGTAGAAAGGGGAATTAATGATGTTAAGATTTACTATCCCGAAGGACTAAATCCTACAAGGAATAATGTAATTGATACTAATAAGTTGATTGTATTATCAGGTGGAACAAACTACTATCCGTTTTCACCGAGCAACGATTCTATTGAAGAAATTAGTACATTATTAGAGACGTTTAGTGAAAAAGAATCTAGCTATCAAGTGAGTTTACGATTAATCAAAGAACTATTAATGCACATTTCATCTGAGGATGATTTTAAAATTCACTCTGTTATAGGAGTGATTGATACACTTCTTTCAGAAAAACCGACAGGGCAAGGGGTATTAATTGTAAGAAGAGAAAGAAATGTGGCAAAAGGAACTGGTGCATTACTATCCCCAAATGATTGGCAGATTGGTGCTTCAATTAGTGATAAGGTTGTTTTGACGATGTACCAAATGACAGGCGAAAAGGGTTGGAATGGTAGGAAAGTATGGGTTCCTAATATAAAATTTCCAGATGGTATTGTATATTATGATATAAATCATTAAGAATTGGAGAAGACAAACTCACTTTCTTCATGTCTAAAGAACATTTATTTATTAAAACAATTGTTGGTGTTGTTGGAGCTATTCGTTACCTTGAACAGTTTGATAATTCTGGTGATGGTGATTATACAGCTGAAAAATATCAACATGAATATATACTACTAAGCGATGAAGAAATTAGAAAAATGTTTAACGTATAAATATGTATCTGTTTACTATGATTTTGCTTATTGATTTTCGAATTATATAATAGAATTAAGTCAATCAAAGGGCTTAAATAACCCTTTGATTACCAAATGGCGAAAATAAGAAATAACTATCCGTAACTTTGCACGTTACAGGATAGATATAATATATCAATAAATGGGGGATGGAAATGACTAAAAAAATCGACAAATCAAACATAACTGGTTTAACTACTGATAAAAAGAAAATATTAAAAAACCTAATGGGTTCTGCAACCTCACCTATTGATCTTAATAAAATTAGGGATGAATTAAAGTACGGTAAATCATAAATAATCGTCAAACAATTTAATGTATTAGATCCAACACAATCAGAATAAAAACTATGTGGCTCTCGCTGAAACGTAATATTCAGTGATGAGCTTAAAATGCATTTGAAGAATATTAAAATGAGTAAATAAGTCAGCTTATTCAGAAAGATAAATAATGCAGGATGGGTAGTGTAAAATAAATTGTGTCTTTGGAAATAAATGGCTCTTTCTTGGAAAGAATTAGATAAAATAATTCTTTTTTCAGGAAGGAGCTTTTTATGGCTATAGCAAAGGAACAATTACGACAAATCATTGCAGAAAATGACATCAACAGTGTGGGAGACATCTATGCCTTGTTTAAAGACAGCTTCAAAGACATGCTACAAGAACTTTTAGAAGCGGAAATGGATTCTTCCACACTGTTGATGTCATTTTCTGCAATGATTTGTCGTAATTGTTCCTTTGCT
>JBGUER010000052.1:0-17531 GCA_041821285.1 Clostridiaceae bacterium | reverse complement strand
TGGATTTGGTTTCAGAATAATGAAAAGGATTTCTTCAAACTCATAAAGAATCAAGGAAATATTGAACGTGATTTCTTTAATAAATTATATGAAGACTTTATATTATATATTACTTCTTATACTATTCAGTATCTTCTTTGCCTTCTAATATTTCATACATTAAGACAGCTTCGCTTTTCTTAACTACAGAATTAACATTTTTTATTCTAGCCTTTAAATTTTTATTGGCAAATCTTATCTCTATTATATCCCCTTCATTAACTTCAAAAGAGGGTTTAACAACCTTTCCATTTATAGATACTCTTTTACTGTCGCACACTTCTTTAGCTACTGTACGTCTCTTTATTATCCTAGAAACCTTCAAATACTTATCAAGTCTCACAATAATCCTCCTTATACTATAAAAAGCCTAGATTCCTAGGCTTCTTACCATTACTTATTTACTTTCTCTTTAAATTCTTTTCCAGCTTTAAATACAGGAACTTTTGATGCAGGGATTTTTATTTCTTCCTTTGTTCTTGGATTTCTTCCCATTCTTTCAGCTCTTTCTCTAACTTCGAAAGTACCAAAACCAACCAATTGAACTTTTTCACCTTTTTCTAATGCTTCTTCAACACTTTCAATAAAAGCTTTTAATGCAAATTCAGCATCTTTTTTTGTTAAACTTTTTTCTGAATTACTTTTTTCGGACATACTAGTGATTAAATCTGCTTTGTTCACTTTTGTCTCCTCCTTTAAATAAAGTTATAATATCATAGAATATTCTTTAAACAAACAGAAATTCCTTCTTTTTTTATGGTATTAACTCAAAAAATTATTTCTTTTTCGATTGTTCCCACAAATCATCCATTTCTTTTAAAGACATATCCTTAATACGCTTGTTTTTCAATAATGCATTTTTTTCTATAAATTCAAATCTTTTAATAAACTTTTCTATAGTATAATGTACAGCATCTTCAGGGTCAATGTCAAGAAGTCTTGAAACATTTACTGCAGAAAATATCAAATCTCCTATTTCTTCCATTATTTTTATCTTATTATCTTCTTTTATAGCATCTTTTACTTCTATAAGTTCCTCACTAACTTTTTCTAACGCTGGATTTACATCTTCCCAATCAAAACCAACTTTTGCAGCTTTTTTCTGAACTTTAGAAGCTCTAATCAAAGATGGAAGAGACTTTGCAACATGTTTTAGCGTATCTGTATAAGATTCATTACCTTGTTCTTTATTTTTTATTTTATCCCAATTTGCTAAAACTTCCTCTTGATTTTTAACCTCTAATTGTCCAAATACATGTGGATGTCTATGTATCATCTTATTAGATATCCCCTCTATTACATCTAAAATATCGAAGTATCCCTGTTCTTTAGCTATTTGACAATGCATAACTACTTGCAAAAGTACATCTCCAAGTTCTTCTTCTAGCATTTCATCATTTTCCATATCTATCGCTTCAACTACTTCGTAACTTTCTTCGATAAGACAAGATTTTAAAGTTTTATGTGTTTGTTCTTTATCCCAAGGACAACCATTTTCTCCTCTTAACTTAGCTATTATATCATTTAATTCTCTAAAATCCTTCCTATTTTCTAAATCTTTAGGAATATATATAGATGTTAAATAATCAATATCCTTTTGCCTGTCTAATTCATATAAATAAACTTCTCTAATAGATTCTTCATTTTCTACCCCTGCAGCCCTTATATAAATTATCTTAGTATCATCTTTATAGTAATCTAGAAGTTCTAATTTAACCTCTGACGCAATTAAACTATTATAAACTTGAGTTATAATAAGTGCGCATCTTTTATCTAAATTTTGATTTTTAATATCAAATGCATCTATTATTTTAAGTCCATCTATTGGATCTATCTTTAATCTATCTATAATAGCATCTATAAAGCTTACTGAAGGGCATATCTTGTACTCTATACCTTTGCTATCACAAAGTTCTATAAGATAAGCTACAGAGCTCTCTGCAACTTTAGGATGCCCAGGCACACAATAGACTATATCTTTGTACAATTTTTCATTTTCTATCAAATCTATACAAATAGATTTATACACATCTTCAAACTTTTCACAGGATTCATATTTATAATCATAGCTCGTAAAATTTATCTTATTTTTTTCAAGATACTCTACTGTAGGATGTTTTTTAGTTCTTAAATATATTTTTTTTTCGCTTTTCAGCTCTTTTATGGCGCCTAAAGTAAGGGCATCTTCATTACCAGGACCTAGTCCCACAATACTAATCATAATTTATCTCCTTCTAAACTTTTCCTTTAAAAATTTGTAACTAAATATTTTAAACACTACTACTAATAGTAAATATATAATTACACCTATAAATATAGCAACAATACAGGCTAAATCCATACTTACTGTTACATTATAGACATATAAGTATATAAATTCAACAAAAATAATCATTATTATAGATGCCATGGCAGGTTTTAAAAATAATTCATAAATATTCATTTTTATTCTAAGTGTTTTTATAAGCACAAGTAAATTCAATAGAGAAGTAATAATATATGCTAAAATTGAACCAATTACTGCTCCGTATATATTAAACTTACTTTTGGGAACCAAAATAACCACTGCCGCTATTTTCACTATGCATCCTATAAATAAGTTGAATACAGGTATTTTAAATTTATTTATAGATTGTAGAATGGAGGTTGTAATTTGGGTTAAAACAAGAAATGGGATTGAAATAGCAAGGAATTTTAATATTAATGCTCCACCTGTTTGACCTCTAAAAATTAAACTTAATATTGGATATGAAAAAAAATACAAACCCAAAAACGATGGAAATGATATTACATTTGCTAATTTAATTGAATTTTCTATGGCATGAGCATATTTTATTTTTTTTCTCATTACATAATATTCTGATATTATTGGCACTAATGCTGCTGAAAGTGCTATTGATAGAGTTAATGGTACATTTATTAAAATAGCTGCTTTCCCAGAAAGCTGTCCGAATAAAATTGTAGATTCCTTATAAGTAAAACCTGCTTCTAAAAGTTTTCTTGGAACTATTGCAGAATCTATTAAATTCATTATAGAACCAGAACAGGCTCCAACTGAAATAGGGATAGCTGTTCTTATTATTAGTTCCATAGACTTTGTGTTTTTTATTTTCTTTATTACATAATTCCTTCTACATCTTACATATTTACTAAAAAGATATATAGTTGCAAATATTCCTCCAGCTGTTGCCCCAAAAGCTGCACCCGCTGCAGAATATTCTATACCTTTTGGAAGTAATATGAAGGCTAAACTTATGCCTATTAATATTCTTCCAATTTGCTCTATAACTTGTGATACCGCAGTAGGTCCCATATTTTGAAACCCCTGAAAAAAGCCTCTAAACGCACTCATTACCGATATTATAATAGGTGCAAAAGCTATAGCAATAAGTGCATACAAAGCTTTTGTATCCCATTTAAAAAAATATATCAATTTATTAGAAAACATAAGAAGGAAAAAAGAAAATCCTATTCCCATTATAAACATTAACATTAAAGCTTTATTGAAAACATCAAAACTTCCATCAATATCTCCATCTGCATTTTTCTCAGAAACAATTTTAGATACTGCTACAGGTATTCCTGATGCCACTGCTATAAAAAACATATATAAAGGATATGACATTTGATAATAGCCTACACCCTCATCACCTATTAATAGTTGAAGTGGCCATCTGAAAAATATACCTAAAAATTTAGATAATATTCCTGCAAACCCTAAAACAAAAGTGGCTTTTATTAATGATTGCTTTTTCATCGTAATAATATCCTCCATTTATGCAAAGCTTGGAAACTAAATATATATTATTACTATTTAAATATGTTAAATAGTATTACTATTTAATTAAATTAATATTTATAATATTAATTTAATTAAAAAATAAAACAAATGGCAACTAAGTGCCATTTGCTTTATTCTTCCATCTGCTTACCTAAAAATAATGATGCAGTTTCAGATAATTTCATTTCAAGTTCTCCAAATTTATCCTCCTTTTCTTTTGATAAAATCATTACTGCGCCTATAGCATCTCCTTCCGATATTATTGGAGATATAACTTGAGATGAATAATTCTCTACTTCATCATCCTCAAATATAGGTACTAATTTATGATCATTATCTCCTAATAGCACTATTTTTCTATCTTCCATGATTTTATCCAATTCTACACTAACTTTTTTATCCATATAAGTTTTTTTAGGTGAACCACTAATTGAAATTATGTTATCTTTATCAGAAACAATAATAATATTCCCTATTGTTGTTTGCAAGGATTCTACATATTGCTGTGAAAAATCGCCAAGTTCTCCAATAGGAGAATATTTTTTTAATATTACCCCTCCTTCTCTATCAGTAAATATCTCCAAAGGGTCACCTTCTCTTATTCTTAACGTTCTCCTTATTTCTTTTGGAATAACTACTCTCCCTAGTTCATCAATCCTTCTTACTATTCCAGTAGCTTTCATGAATTTACCTCCTTACAATAATAAATTTTTATCCTTGCTATATTATTATCTATCACAACATGAAATTTTATACACTTTATATATAGTTTTGTTTTCAAGTGAAATAAAATAAAAAAAGGATGATTTTACTCATCCTTTTCACTGGCTACTTAATCTGATAATCTATCTTCATATTTTTTTATTGTTGAATCTTCTTCCCACTTATCAACAGTGTCATTATATAAAGTATCTTGATTTTGTTTTAAAACAATTGCACTTATATCATCCTTAACTTCTTCTAAAGGTTTAACAGGATAATCAGTTCTTTCATCACATTTTATTATATGGTATCCAAACTGACTTTGAACTACATCAGATACTTCTCCATCTTTTAATACTGCAGCTACAATTCTAAATTCTTCAACAAAATTATCTAAACTTCCATCTGCTAAATTATATGTTCCTAATGATCCACCTTCTGCAGCACTACCTGTATCTGTAGAATTTTCTTTAGCTAAAGTAGCAAAATCTTCTCCTGCATCTATTTTAGCTTTTAGATCTTTAGCAGTATCTTCATCTGCAACTAAAATATGTGATAAACTTATTGTATTTGGTTCAGTTGTATATTTTTCCTGATTTGCATCATAATAAGCTTGTATTTCTTCATCTGTAGATGTAACGTCTTTAGTTACTTCTGTATAAATTTTATCCATTATCAATCCATCTTTTAAATCATCTTTAAGAGATTCTTCAGTATATCCATATTGTTCTAATATTTGATTAAAAGCATCTTCTGTATCATATTGTGCCTTTATCTCATCATATTTATCTTGCACTTCTTTATCTAGCTCATCGCCTTCAATTTCAATACCAAGTTCTTCCGTTTTTTGAAGTGTAACTGTCTGTGTAACTAATTGACCTAAAACAGTTATTTTATAATCATTTATAGCTTCTATCCCAGCTTCTGATGTTACATAATCTGCTCCATTGGTAGAAGCCATATAATCGCTATATTGCTGAGCTAATTCATCTACTTCCCCTTTGGTAATTTTTTCACCATTTACCTTGGCTACAGTGGTATTTGCTATAGCCTCTGGAGTCTTCGTAATTAAATTACAAGATACCAACATAAATGATAATACTACTAGCGATACACCTATTAATATTTTTTTAATCTTTTTCACTATTTTTTCCTCCACTCTTAGTAAAATTATAAAAGAATTTTTATTCTATATAAGTTCACCAAAATTATTAAGTATTATACTTGTTTAATGTTTTAATTCTATCATAAAATCAAATTTGTTCAACCTTACTTTGAAAATATTCCAAAACTTCTTTTACAAATTTTATAATATCTTCTTTTATTATTCCTTTAGTATTTATTGATATATACGGCTTTCCGTTGTTTTTTATCATTATATTTTTATTTTTGTTTCTAATGAGTACATTTATTAATTTTTCATTAACATCCTCATTCTTTTCAAATTCTAGTGCTATCTCATCTTTTTTTTCTTTTATATTCGCTATACCTAAATTTTTGCCTATGGATTTAAGATAAGCTATACCTATAAGATTTATAACAGGGTTTGGCATATCATTAAATCTATCTATAAGTTCGTCTTCTATTTCCATCTTATCACTTAAGGAATCGATACTAGCTATTTTCTTATATACTTCTATTTTTAGGGTTTCATCTTCTATATAATCTGTAGGAATATAGGCATCTACCTTTAAGTCAATGCTTGTATCTACAGGTTCCTTCTCGATTTCACCTTTTATAACTTTTATTGTATCTTCAAGCATTCTTACATATAAATCATAACCAATAGCTGCCATATGTCCATGTTGCGCTGATCCTACCATATTACCAGCACCTCTTATTTCAAGGTCTCTCATAGCTATTTTAAATCCAGATCCAAGTTCTGTAAATTCCTTTATAGCCTTTAGCCTTTTTTCTGCCACCTCTGTTAATACTTTATCCTTTCTATATGTAAAATACGCATATGCTATTTTATTGGATCTTCCAACCCTTCCTCTTAACTGGTATAACTGAGAAAGTCCCATTTTATCAGCATCATATATAATCATAGTATTAACATTTTGAATATCCATGCCAGTTTCTATTATTGTAGTTGTAACCAAAATATCAAATTCATTGTTTATAAAATCCATTATTACATTTTCAAGTTCCTTCTCGCTTAATTTACCATGAGCAAATGCAATTCTAGCTTCTGGCACTAATTTCTGCAAAGTAGCCGCCATATCCTTAATAGATGTTACTCTATTATATACAAAATATATTTGTCCTCCTCTATTTATTTCCCTAAGTATAGCATCTCGTATCAATTGGTCACTATACTCAACAACATAGGTTTGTATTGGGTATCTATTTTCAGGTGGTGTTTCTATTACACTTATATCTCTAACTCCTGTTAAAGACATATGAAGCGTTCTTGGTATAGGTGTAGCACTTAGCGTTAAAACGTCAATATTTTTTTTGAATTCTTTTATCTTTTCTTTATGAGTTACTCCAAATCTTTGTTCTTCATCAATAACTAGAAGTCCTAAATCTTTAAACACTATATCCTTTTGAATTATTCTATGAGTACCTATTAATATATCTACATTTCCTTCCTTCACTGCCTTTAGAGTAGCCTTTTGTTCTTTAGCGCTTCTAAATCTAGATATCATATCTACCTTTATTGGAAATGATGAAAACCTCTTTGTAAAATTATTATAATGTTGTTGAGCCAAAATAGTAGTTGGAACTAAAATAGCTATTTGTTTACCATCTATTGCAGCTTTAAACGCAGCCCTTTGAGCCACTTCTGTTTTACCATAGCCTACATCACCACATAGCAATCTATCCATAGGTTTATCCGATTCCATATCACCTTTAATATCTTCTATTGCTGTTATTTGATCTTTAGTCTCTTCATAAGGGAACTCATCTTCAAATTGTTTTTGCCAAACTAGATCCTTTGAATATACATGACCTTTAACAGTTGACCTTATAGCATATAATTTAACTAAATCTTTAGCTATTTCATTTATGGAATTTTTAACTTTTGCTTTTGCTTTACTCCATTCTGGCCCTCCTAACTTATTTATCTTAGGTGAACCCTTTTCATTACCAATATACTTTTGGACCATATCAAGTTGTTCTACTGGTACATAAAGCTTGTCTGCTCCATCATATTTTATCTCTAAATAGTCTTTTTTTATTCCCTGTATTTCTAATTGTTTTATTCCCTTATATATTCCTATTCCATGGTTTACATGTACTACATAATCTAAAGGTTTAAGCTCCATAAAGTTTTTAAGCTTTGAAGCTCCTTTAATAACCTTTCTTTTCTTCTTTTTCTTTGCCTCACCGAAAACTTCTTTATCCGATATAACTGAGAGCTTATAATCTGGAAATTCAAATCCTTTATATAAACTTCCATATGTTATAATAACTTTTCCATACTCAATATCATTTACTGTATCTTTATATACACTATCTATATTTCTATCAAATAAAGCCTTACTTAATCTTTCACCTCTAGACTTAGTTCCTGATAAAATTAAAATTTTATAGCCTTTATCTTTTTTTTCTTTTATATCATTTATCAACAATTCAATTTGACCCTGATAACTGCTTAAATTTATTTCACTAAAATCAACTATAGACCTAGGTTTTAAAAACTTAGTTTGTTTAGCAAAAGAATTTAAAACGATTGTATCTTTTAAAGATAATTCTTCTAATAAGATTTCCTTAGATATAAGCAAATTCCCTTGTCCCTTTAATATATTTCCTCTTTCAAGAGACATCTTGTAACTATCTTGATATTCATAATAAACACTATCTAATTTTCCTAAGCATCTTTCATTGTCTTCAATTACTACAAGAGAATTACCAACATAATCAAAAAAATCACTAGTTTTTTCATAAAAATATGGAGTAAAACTATCTATGTTTTCGAAGCCCTTAGTCTCAATAAGAGATTCTAAATTTTTATTTATTAGTCCCTCTATTTTACTAAAATCTATTTTAGCATCTAATAAACATATATTTTTAGTACTCTCTAAATCTTTTTTTATATTTTCTACACCAAGCTCTATATTTTTTTCTTTTAAAATTATTTCTTTTGCCGGAAATACCTCTATAGAATTTAATTTTTCTATACTCCTTTGAGAATCTAAATTAAAAGTTCTAATGGAATCTACTTGTTCTCCAAAAAACTCTATTCTAAAAGGTATTACAGAAGTTGGTGGAAAAATATCTAATATTCCTCCCCTAATAGAAAATTGACCCATTTGAACTACAGTATCTAATCTTTCGTAGCCACTTTCTATAAGTTTTTTTCTTATATCTTTTAAATTTATTTCATCGCCTAAAGATATTTTAAAAGTATATTCTAAATAATATTCTTTTGGAATATATGATGAAGCAATATTTTCTATAGACGTTACTATTATTTTTCTATTACCTTTTAATATTTCTCTTATAACTTTTAGTCTCTGCCATCTTAAATCACCTGATATAGCATCAATATTATAAAATACATATTCCTTAGATGGAAAATAATACACTTCTCCATAATACAAAGACATATCATCATACAAATTTCTAGCTGCTTTTTCACTGCTTGTTAATATTACAACAGGTCTATCTAAATTTTCATATATTCCTGATATAATATAACTACTAGAAGATTCTGAAATTCCATGTATTCCAATTGGAAATTTATTATTTTCTATATTATTTAATATAAGCTTATATTCTCTACTATTTACTAGAGGAGAAATTAATCCCTTTAGTCTCATAAAAACACTCCCTAATATTATTGTAAATTAAATCCATTATATTTATTCATAGCTTCCATGCATCCTTCTTTTATTATTACAACTATAGCTTTTATGGCAACACCATAGACTTCTTCAATAACTTCCTTATCTTGTTTTGAAAATTTACCTAAAACGTAGGATTTTAAATCAGTATCATCTTGTCCTACTCCAATTTTTATTCTAGGAAATTCTTGAGAGGAAATATTTAATATTATATTTTTAAGCCCATTGTGCCCTCCAGCACTTCCCTTTTGCCTAATTCTTATTTTACCTAAATTAAGACTTATATCATCTGATATAACAATAATATTTTCAGGGTCTATTTTATAAAAAGATGCTGCTTCTCGCACACTTTCTCCACTTAAATTCATATAAGTTAGAGGTTTTAAAAGGATAACCTTTTCTCCTTCTATTTCTCCATCTCCTATTTCTCCTTTAAATTTTTGCCTATTTATTTTTATATTATACTCTTTTGACAATAAATCTATTACATCAAACCCTGCATTGTGTCTAGTATTCTTATATTTTAAACCATAATTACCAAGTCCAACTATTAAATACATTTTTCATCCTCCAAATCTAAAATATCACTTTATATAATACTCTACTTATATATAATAATAAAGAATAATATAAAGGGCTAGATTATTTAATCTAACCCTTTCATTATTTTTTCTCTAAAATAACAGTTAATTCATACGTTTTATTATTCCTTAATAATTTTATAACTATATTTTCTTCAACTTCACTAGAATTTATTACATCTTGAAATTGTTCTACACTTTCTATAGAAACATCATTAAATTCGACAATTATATCTGTAGGGTTTATACCTGCATTAAATGCTGGGGAATCTTTTATAACTTCTTTAACATATACACCTTCAGTATTAGTATATCCTGTTATCCCAAGATAAGGCCTTAATACCTTCCCCTCATTCATTAAAGAATCTATTATGATCTTTGCCTCATTAATTGAAATAGCAAATCCCATTCCCTCAATATTATAACCATAATCCGATGACATTTTAAGACTATTTATTCCTATTACCTCTCCAACTTCATTACAAAGTGCTCCCCCACTATTACCAGGATTTATAGCCGCATCTGTCTGAATTACCTTATATATAGTAGATCCTCTAGTTATACTTCTATTTACTGCACTTATTATTCCTGAAGTTACAGAGCCTGCAAATTCTTCTCCTAAAGGATTTCCAATAGCTATGGCTATATCTCCAACACGCACCTTAGAAGAATCTCCAAAGACAGCATAGGAAAGATTTGTAGCTTCTACTTTTATAACTGCTAAATCTGATATTTCATCATAACCTATAAGTTTAGCTTCAAGCACTTTACCTGTAGACAATTTTACACTTACCTTAGACGCTCCCTTTATTACATGGTAATTTGTAACAATGTACCCATCAGAAGTAAATATAATCCCAGATCCGCTGCTTTGGTCTATTTCACCGCCAAAAAAATCGGTTCCTTTATTACTTATTCCTACTACTGCAGGTCCTACATTTTCTGCCACCCTATTTATTGCATTAGCAGGGATATCATAAGGTTCATATTCCTCTATATCATTATAATTTTCTAAAGCATCATACGTGCTTGACTTTTCAATAGTCCTATTTGTTATATATAACGATGTAATAGCACCAGACACACTGGCTATAATAATAAAAATTAATATTTTAAAGAATATTTTTAATCTTGTAAATCTTTTGCTCTTCTTAAATTTTATAAAACTATCTTCTGAACCTACTTCTTTCCATTGCACATCTTTTAAATTATAATCATCCATTAAAGCGCCTCCTTTAATAGTTTTTATTTAGCCCTATTTAAAGAAAAAGTAAATTCCACTCCTTTTTCTTCATTCTTTATCCATATTTCATTGTTATGACTTATCAATATACTCCTTGCAATGGATAATCCAAGTCCTGTACTTTCTTTATTAGTTCTTGACTTATCCCCTTTATAAAATCTATCAAAAATATGTTTCATAGTCTCTTCTGAGATATTTTTTGAGTCATTATATATAGATATATATACCTTATCTCCTTTAATATCTGCCTTTATTATAATATTACCATTTAAGCTAACACATTTTACCGCATTATCTAATAAGTTTGTAATAACTTGAATTATCCTATCTTTATCAGCTTCTACAAATATATTATCGTCTTTTATTAATACTTTCATCTTTACGTTTTTATTAATAAGTCTCCGTTCAAATTTAACCGCTGTTTCTTTTATTAGACTTACCATATTAAATTTCGTAATATTTAATGTAAGTTTCCCAGATTCAATGGCAGATAAATCCAATAAATCATTTATAAGTCTTGATAACCTTTGAATTTCATTATGGGTTACATTTAGATAATAAACTTCTTTTTCTTTAGGTATAACTCCATCTAATATTCCTCCTATAAACCCATTTATCGATGTTATAGGAGACCTTAATTCATGAGATACATTAGAAATAAAATCTTTTCTATTTTTTTCAACTTTTTCTAAAGAGTCCGCCATTGAATTAAATGATTTAGCAAGTTCCCCTATTTCATCATTTGATTTAATATAAACTCTTTTAGATACGTCTCCTTGAGCTAATTTATAAGAAGCTTCGTTTATTTTACCTAGTGGTTTTATTATTATCTTTTGAGAAAAATAATATATAACAAAAGTTGAAGATAAAATAGCAAATAGAGCTGAAATCCATATTATAAAATATACCTTTTTTAAAGGTTCTTGAATTTCATCTAAAGATGTGTTCATTATTATAGTCCCACTAAATCCATATCCATCTATTATTATTGGCATTTCGTAAGTATGAACAGGCAAAGAAAATATAGAATTGAAAGTTCCCCTTTTTTCAACCGTTTTACCTTTTCTTAAGATGACAAGATCTTCTGTTAAAACTTGTTTTCCTATTAAATTTTCATGTTTTATATCAGAAACTGCATAAAGATATCCATTTGAATCCGCTATCCATATATCAGCATAAATATAATTAGATATGTAAGATAATAAATCACTCATACTATCTGATGTTAGTTCCCTATTTAAATATTCTTCTATACTTGGTTCTATTATTTTAGCTTCATTATTTAATTGATTTTTTCTTTGATCAAAATAATAGCCTTCAAACCAAATAGATAAAACTGAAGCTAAAACTATGAAACTCCCTGCTATTATTACAGTATATGCTAATGCCATTTTAGTAAATAGGCCTTTTTTCATTATTTCACCTCAAATTTGTAACCAATTCCCCAAACAGTTTCTATACTCCAATTTTCTCCACCAGGTGTTTTTTCTCTAAGTCTCTTTATATGAACATCAACTGTTCTAGAGTCTCCTGGGTAATCATATCCCCAGACTTCACATAAAAGTTGTTCTCTAGTAAAAACTTTATTTTTATTACAAGCTAAAAAATACAAAAGTTCAAACTCTTTAGGAGGCATTTTTACCTCGTTACCCTTATATTCTACAGTATAAGAATTAATATCTATTTTTAAATAGCTAAACTCCAATATTTCTTTATTTATAGTTTCTTGACTAACCCTTCTTAATACTGCTTTTACTCTAGCCATTAATTCTTTTGGCTCAAATGGCTTTACGATATAGTCATCTGCTCCAAGTTCAAGTCCAAGTACCTTATCAAAAGTTTCTCCTTTTGCAGTTAAAAGAATAACGGGGGTGATATAATCCTTCCTAATCCATTTTAAAACTCCAATTCCATCTATGTGAGGAATCATTATATCCAATAATACTAAATCTGGTTTATAACTTAAAAATTTTTCTTCTGCCATTTTACCATCATAGGCTAATTCAGTTTCATATCCATAATTTTCAAGATATATTTTTATAACTTCAGCTATATTTTCGTCATCATCTACAATAAGTACCTTACCAATCGATTTATTCATATAGACCTCCATATAATCATTATAGTTATAATTTATCATAAAACTTAATATAAATCATAATTATATTTAAAACTTTACAAATAATTCATTTAATCAGTGAACCGGGATTCCTTTACATTGTAATATAAAAGGATTTATATTATTATATTCTTATGATTAATTTAACTAAAATCTTATATTTTCAAAAGGGGATGTCTAAATGAGTTTTAATTATAAAAATCTTCAAAACGGGACTGATATTAGAGGTATAGCATTAGAAGGCATAGAAAATGAGCATGTTAATTTAACAGAAGAAATATGTGAGAAGTTTGCCTTAAGTTTTAGTCTCTGGCTTTCTAAAGAAAAAAACAAAAAAATAAATGATTTAAAAATAGCCATAGGTATGGATTCAAGACTATCTGGACCAAACCTAAAAAAAGCTCTCATTAAAGGTTTTATATCCTACGGTGTACAAGTTTATGATTGCAATCTAGCATCAACACCAGCTATGTTTATGACTTGTGTAACAGAACCTTTTTATTTTGATGGCTCCATTATGGTAACTGCAAGCCACCTTCCTTTTAATAGAAACGGGCTTAAATTTTTCACAGAAAAAGGTGGTCTTGAAAAAGAAGATATATCTGAAATAATAAATATAGCTGAAAATGAGAAATTTTTATTACCTTGTTCTAAAGGAAGCAAATTAGAAATAGATTTTATATCAGTTTATTCAAATAAAATAGCTGATTTTATAAGAAAAGAAGTTAATAGCAGCGTAAATTATGATATGCCTTTATCTGGTCTTAAAATAGTAGTAGATGCCGGAAATGGTGCAGGAGGATTTTTTGCAACTAAAATATTAGAACCTCTTGGTGCAAATATAGAGGGCAGTCAATTTTTAAATCCAGATGGAAATTTCCCAAACCATATACCAAATCCGGAAAATAAAGAAGCTATGGAATCTATTCGAGCCGCAGTTTTAGATAGCAATGCTGATTTTGGAATAATATTTGATACTGATGTTGACCGTGCTGCTGCTGTTGATGAAAACGGTGATGAAATAAATAGGAATAAACTTATCGCTTTAATATCTGCAATAATTTTAGAAAAATCAAAAGGAGCCACTATAGTTACAGATTCTATAACTTCAAATGGACTAAAAACTTTTATTGAAGAAGACCTAGGCGGCATTCACCATAGATTTAAAAGAGGATACAAAAATGTAATAAATGAAGCTATAAGACTAAATGCTTTAGGCCAAAATACAGAACTTGCTATTGAGACATCTGGTCATGCGGCTCTTAAGGAAAATTATTTTTTAGATGATGGTGCTTATCTTATAGCAAAAATATTAATAAAATTAGCAAAACTAAAACAAGAAAATAAATCAATTCACTCACTTATTAATACACTTAAACTTCCTCTAGAAAGTGTTGAATTTAGAATGAAAATTAACACAGAAGATTTCAGAGATTACGGAAACAAAATTATTGATGCACTTAACATTTATGCAAATAAAAATAATTGGATTATAGTACCAAATAATTACGAAGGTGTAAGGATATCTTTTCCAAAAGAAAATGGAGATGGTTGGTTCTTATTAAGACTATCACTTCATGACCCTATTATTCCAGTTAATATAGAATCAGATTCTGTAAGTGGTGTTCTTAAAATATCGAATTATTTAAATGATTTTTTAAATGATTTTACTAAGTTAAATTTAGATCCAATTAAAACTTATATAAAAAATAATTAAAAAATATAGCTCTGTGAAATCACAGAGCTTTTAATTTAACCTTGTTCAAATAATTTACTAACAGATACATCATCATAAATTCTTCTTATAGCTTCAGCAAAAACAGGTGCTATAGATATAACCTTTATTTTATCTATATTTTTCTCTTCTGGTAATGGTATAGTATTTAATATTATAAGTTCTTTTATAGCAGATTTTTGAATTCTTTCTATAGCAGGTCCTGATAAAATAGCATGAGTACAACAAGCATATACTTCCTTTGCCCCAAGATCAGCTAATGCATTTGCTGCATTTACAATAGACCCTGCAGTATCTATTATATCATCTACCAAAATAACTTTTTTACCTTTTACATCACCAATAACATTCATTATTTCTGACACATTTGGCATAGGTCTTCTTTTGTCTATTATAGCTATCGGACATCCAAGTTTTTCTGCCATTTTTCTCGTTCTTTTAACTCCTCCTACATCAGGAGATACTGCTACAACTTCCTCACCAATTAAACCTAGCTCTTTGAAATATCTAGATAATATCGGAACACCTAAAAGTGGATCTGTTGGAATATTGAAAAACCCTTGGATTTGTGGTGCATGAAAATCCATAGTAAGCATTCTATCAGCACCAGCTGCAGTTATCAGATCCGCAACTAATTTGGCTGTAATAGGTTCTCGTGCTTTAGATTTTCTATCTTGTCTTGCATATGCATAATGAGGAATAACCGCTGTTATTCTTCCAGCAGAGGCCCTTTTAAAAGCATCCATCATTATAAGAAGTTCCATTAAATTATCATTTACTGGTTCACATATAGTTTGAACTACAAATACATCTACACCTCTAACAGTTTCATTTATATCCACTGCTATTTCACCATTTGAAAATTTCTTTACTTCGGATTTCCCAAGTGGTACACCTAATATTTCAGCTATATCGCGAGCAAGCTCAGGGTGAGCATTACCTGTAAATATTTTTATGTTTTTCCCGTGGCAAATCATAATAAATCCTCCTTAGATATATTATTTTTTTAATGCTTTTTTAATAACCCAATCCTTAATGTTAACCTGTCTAGCTCTTGCTATAGCAAGTGCCCCTTCCGGAACTTCATAAGTTATAGTAGAACCTGCCGCTATATATGTATTATCTTTAACAGTTACTGGAGATACCAAATTAGTATTACAACCAATAAAAGAATTGTTTCCTATTATAGTTTTATGCTTAGTTTTACCATCGTAATTTACAACTACTGTTCCACATCCAAAATTACAACCTTCACCAACCTCTGCATCTCCTATATATGTTAAATGAGAAACTTTGGTTTTATTTCCAATAGTAGATTTTTTTATTTCCACAAAATCACCTATTCGGGCATCATCGCCTATGATGCTTTCAGGTCTTATATATGCAAAAGGGCCTACTGTAGTATTATTACCAACACTGCTATCTATAATAACTGAACTTTGAATATTTACATTATTTCCTATTTTACTATTTACTATTCTTGAATTTGGATAAAGAATAGATTCACTACCAATTTCAGTTCCCATCTCCAATACATTGCCTGGATACACTGTAGTATCTTCTCCTATTATAACATCTATATCTATATAAGTATTCATAGGATCTATTACTCTAACACCATTTTCCATATGTTGTTTTAATATTCTTTGTCTTAATATACTTTCTCCTTGAGATAATTCATATCTTGAATTTATTCCCTTTGTTTCTTCATAAGGAACTTTTAGTGCTCCTATCTTTTTACCTTCATTTTTCAATATGCCTATAACGTCGGTAAGATAATATTCTTGTTGAGAATTGTCATTTTTTATTTTGTCTAAACTTTCTAATAAGTTTTTGATATCAAAACAATACATTCCAGAATTGATTTCCTTAGTTAAAATTTCTACTTCATTGCAATCCTTATGTTCAACTATTTTTAAAGCTTCCCCATTCTCATCTCTTATTAATCTACCATAACCTGTTGGCTCATCTATCATGGAAGTTAGTATAGTAGCAGCATATTCCTCATTGTTATGAAATTCTATTAATTTTTCAATAGTTTCACCCTTAATAAGAGGTGCATCCCCTGTGAAAATAGCCACAGTCCCTTTTTTGTCTTTCAAAAATTCTTTTGCAGATAAAACTGCATGACCTGTACCTAGCTGCTGTTCTTGTATTGAATAAGATACTTTTCTTGATTGTGTTCCTTTCTTAACTTGCTCTGCTTTTTTACCTACAACAATATTCACATCTTCTATACCTGAAGCTCTAACAGAATCTATAACACAATTAACCATTTCTTTTCCACATATTTTATGTAGCACTTTAGGAATTTCAGACTTCATCCTCTTTCCTTCTCCAGCTGCTAAAATTAAAGCACATTTATACATTTTCTCACTCCCAATTAGTGTTTTTTACCCTTTTATTATATTTTAAATATTCAAAAAAATAAAGAGGAGCATACACTCCCCCTTAATTATTCTTCTGTTTTGTTTTCATCCTCAGTTTTAACTTTTTCATACTCATTTAGAATAGCACTTTGAATTCTTTCTCTTGTTT
>JBGUER010000051.1:5402-17539 GCA_041821285.1 Clostridiaceae bacterium | reverse complement strand
GATGTAGAAAATTACTCTAATTTAGATGAATTAGTAAATTCATTTAAAGAACAAGATAGTGAAATTGAAATAAATGCTGATTTTGAAAAAGAAATAAAAACATCTTTAGTTAAAATAAATGGACTAACAGTTGGAGTAGTTGGAGTAGGAAGAGAAAACGAAGTTAAATTAGATGGTGCTAAACTTGATAAGATAACAAAAATGGTTAAATTGTGTAATAGCTTCAATATGCCTATATTAACTTTAGTTAACTCAGATGGATTTGTAAAATCAATTGAAGAAGAGAAAAATGGACTATCATTTAAAGCAGCTAAATTATCTGCAGTCATAGCTTCAGCCACTGTTCCAAAGGTATCCTTAATAGTAGGTAAATCTTATGGTGCAGTATTTACTATGCTTTCAGATAGAAAAGCTAGTTTTGATGTAGTTTATGCTTTAAAAACTTCTAAAATAGCTTTAACTGATGTTAAAACTCAGGTTAGCGTTTTATACAAAGAAGATATTAAAAATGCTTCTAATAAAGAAGAAAAAATCAATGAATTAGTAAAATTAAATGAAGAAGCTCTATCATCTTCTATTAAAGCAGCTGAAAAGGGTTATATAGATGATGTTTTAGAAAATGAAGATATAGCGATAAAAATTATTGCTAGCTTTGAAATGTTAAAGACAAAAAGAGAAATAGGTTATTCAAAGAAACATGGAAGCATTCTTGTTTAATACAGGAGGTATATTATGAGTACAGGAGAACTTTTATTAGAAGGTTTGGTTGTTACATTATTTGCTATGGTTATAGTTTTTTCAGTTTTAATAATAATATCTTTTATTATTAGACTTCAGACTTTTTTAGTTGCAAAAGTAAGTGCACCTAAAAAAAATGTAAAAGAAGAAATACTAGAACCAGCTATAGTAGAAGAAATAGAGGAAGAGATGGATGATAGTGATGAACTTGAATTAGTAGCAGCTATAACTGCAGCTATAAGTTTATATACTAACTTACCTGAATCTAGATTTAGTGTAAAGAGTATAGTAAGAAGAAATGACAATTTAAACTGGAGAAAAGCTAGTTTATAAAATTGGAAGTTAGAATATGGAGGGATTAATTTGAAAAAATACAATGTTACTGTTAACGGAAATTCATATGAAGTTGAAATAGAAGAAGTAGATGAAAATGCTGTAACTACTACAGTTGAAACTCAAGTAAAAAAAGCGCCAGCACCAAAGGCTGCACCAAAAGCTGCACCAAAAAAAGTAGCTACAAAAGCAGGGGAAAAAGTTGAATCTCCAATGCCAGGTAAAATATTAAGCATAAATGTTTCTGAAGGTCAAAGTGTAAAAGCCGGAGAAGTTTTATTTATTCTTGAAGCTATGAAAATGGAAAATGAAATAAAATCACCAAAAGACGCGAAAGTTCTTCAGGTTCCAGTACAAAAGGGTGCTACTGTTGATACGGGAGACGTTCTTGCAGTAATTGAATAATAACTTTAAGGAGAGGTGTTTTTATGAATTCGTTAAGTGAATCCTTATATACCTTATGGATCTCTTCTGGGTTTTCTCAAATAACCTGGCAGCAGATTGTAATGATATGTGTATCTGGATTATTAGTATATCTTGCTATCGGTAAGAAGTTTGAACCATTACTTCTTTTACCAATTGCGTTCGGAATGCTACTTACAAATCTTCCTTTAAATGGGCTTCATGCAGAACCTATTTATGAGTTTACAAAAGCTGGGAATTTAATAACTACTCAGCCAGGAGGATTATTATATTATTTATACAAAGGTGTTGAATATGATATTTATCCACCATTAATATTTCTAGGTGTTGGAGCTATGACAGACTTTGGTCCTTTAATGGCCAATCCATCTAGTATAATAATGGGAGCAGGAGCTCAGTTCGGAGTATTCTTCACATTTATATGTGCATTACTTTTAAAATTTACTGGTGCAGAAGCTGCAGCTATAGCTATAATAGGTGGAGCAGATGGACCAACAGCTATATTCTTAGCATCAAAGCTTGCACCACATTTATTAGGACCAATAGCAGTGGCGGCTTATTCTTATATGGCTTTAGTTCCGATGATTCAGCCTCCTATTATGAGGGCTATGACAACAAAGGAAGAAAGAACAGTTAGAATGGGTCAATTAAGACAAGTTAAGAAAATAGAAAAAATAATATTCCCTATAGTAGTTACAATATTCGTAGTTTTATTACTACCTACTGTTGCTTCTTTAATAGGAATGCTTATGCTTGGTAATTTATTCAAAGAATCTATGGTAGTTGATAGATTGTCAGAGACATCTCAAAATGCTTTGATAAATATTATTACTATATTCTTAGGATTAACAGTTGGGGCTACTGCTAATGCTGAAATATTCTTAAAACCACAAACGTTATTTATTGTTGCTTTAGGTTTAATAGCATTTTGTATTAGTACAGCAGCTGGTTTAACTATAGGTAAGATAATGTATAAGGTAACTAAAGGAAAGGTAAATCCTTTAATTGGATCTGCTGGAGTATCTGCTGTTCCTATGGCAGCTAGAGTATCTCAAGTTGTAGGTCAAGAAGATGACCCTGGTAATTTCCTACTTATGCATGCAATGGGACCAAATGTTGCAGGAGTTATAGGAACTGCAGTAGCAGCTGGTATTTTACTAACTTTGTTTGGTTAACATAAAAAAAACACTTTCAATTGAAAGTGTTTTTTTATTCTCTTTATATGTTTAAAGCTTTGTTTTCTTGTCTTGCATTTGATGCTGTTGGATTTTCTTTCTTATTTTTTAAGAAATCTGGTGCTACTTGAGGGAAAGCTAGATATGTTAAAACATCTTCATCTGTAGTTGCAATATCTTTAAGTTCAACTTTTGATTTTTCAAAAGCAGGTTCTAAAGTATCTGCAAATCTTCCTTCTATTGGAGTAGCGCCTTCTAAAGCTTTTGTCTTTAATTCTTCATTAACTGCTCCAGGTGCTGTTCCATATTCTCCTCTAAAATAAGCTTTAACTTCTTTTAAAATCATTTTGTATCTTTCGCCAGTTAATATATTTACAGTAGCTTGAGTACCTACTATTTGGCTCATTGGTGTAACTAATGGAGGATATCCTAAATCTTTTCTAACTTGAGGAACTTCAGCTAGAACTGCGTCTAGTTTATCTAATGAGTTTTGCTCTTTAAGTTGAGAAATCATATTAGAAAGCATTCCTCCTGGAATCTGATTTATTAATCCTTCAGGTTGAGGAGTTAAAACTTTAGGATTTAATCTTCCACTACTTAGAAATTCTTCTCTTATAGGTTTAAAGAAATCATTTGTTTCTTTAAGATTTTTTTGAACTAATCCTGTTTCATAACCTGCACTAGTTAAAGCGGCATGCATACTTTCAGTTGCAGGTTGACTAGTTCCTGATGAAAATGAAGAAATAGCACAATCTATTCCATCTACTCCAGCTTCTACAGCTTTTAGATAAGACATTTCAGCTATACCATTTGTGCAATGTGAATGAAGATAAATTGGAATCTTAACTTCTTTTTTTATTTCTTTAACTAAATCATAAGCTACGTCTGGCATAATAAGGCCAGCCATGTCTTTTATACAAATAGAATCTGAACCTACATTTTCTAAATTTTTAGCTATTTGTATGTATTTCTCAATGTTATGAATTGGACTAACTGTGTAAACTATAGTTCCTTGTGCATGAACCTTTTGTTTTTTAGTTTCGTCTATAGCTACTTCTAGATTTCTAAAGTCGTTTAATGCATCAAATATCCTTATGATATCTATACCGTGATAAACAGACATTTTTACAAATTCTCTTACTACATCATCAGGATAATGTTTATATCCTAAAATGTTTTGTCCTCTTAAAAGCATTTGTAATGGTGTTTTTTTGGCAACGGATTTTATTTTACTAAGTCTTTCCCAAGGATCTTCATTTAAAAATCTAATACAAGAATCAAAGGTTGCACCGCCCCAACATTCTAAAGAATAGTATCCAGTATCGTCTAATGTCTTTAGAACTTTTGCATATTGATCAAAGGATAGCCTTGTGGCAACCAAAGATTGATTTGCATCTCTTAAAACTGTTTCTGTAATATTTACTTTTCTCATTTTAGCACCTCACAAAAAAATTATCTCAGATTATTATAACATAAAATGAAAAAAAATCATAAAATTCTTGACAAAAATATATCTACTGTTAAAATTAAATTGTTTAATTCATAATGGGAGTTGGGTATTTTGATTTTACTAATAGATGTTGGCAATACTAATATTGTACTTGGAGTATATGAAGAAGATAAATTAATAAGACATTTTAGGTTATCTACTGATAATAAAAGAACTGCAGATGAATATGGGTTATCTGTCATGTCACTTCTTTCAAATTCAGATACAAAAATTTCTGAGATAAAGGGAGTAATAATATCTTCTGTAGTTCCAAATATTATGTATTCACTAGAACATATGATAAAAAAATATTTTCATATAAGTCCTATAGTGGTAGGTCCTGGAGTAAAGACAGGTATAAATATAAAATATGATAATCCTAAAGAAGTAGGTTCTGATAGAATAGTAAATGCAGTAGCTGCAAATGAAAAATATAAAAGAGCTGTAATAATAATAGATTTTGGAACTGCAACTACATTTTGTGCTGTTACAAAATCAGGAGATTATTTAGGTGGAACAATAAGTCCTGGGATAAAAATTTCGGCGAATGCTTTATTTGAAAAAGCAGCTAAACTTCCTAGAATTGAACTTGTGAAACCTAATCAAGTTATTTGTAAAAATACAGTAACTAGTATGCAGTCTGGAATAGTTTACGGATATATTGGGTTGGTTGAGTATATAGTTTTACATATGAAAGACGAAATGATAGCATTTGGTGAAGAAGAACCATTAGTTGTAGCAACAGGCGGTCTTGCTAAATTAATAAGTCAAGACTCTAAAATAATTGATATAATAGATGGAAATTTAACGTTAGAAGGATTAAAAATAATATATAACAAAAATATATAAAGAGGTATTTATGAAAATATCAAATTTAGAATTTAAAAATAATATTTTTTTAGCACCACTTGCAGGAGTTTCCGACAAAGTTTTTAGAAAAATTTGTAGTGAAATGGGTAGTGGTTTGTGTTATACAGAAATGGTTAGCGCAAAAGGATTATATTATGGCAGTGAAAATACTAAAGAATTACTATCAGTTTTACATGGTGAAAAAAAAGCAGCTGCTCAGATATTTGGGAGTGACCCATATATTATGGCAAAAACATGTGATAAATTAAATGAAAGAGAAGATATAGTTTTAATTGATATTAATATGGGTTGTCCTGTTCAAAAGATAGTAAAGAATGGTGAAGGGTCAGCGTTAATGAAAGATATAGATTTAGCTTGTGATATAGTAAAACAAGTAAAAAAAGCATCTGTAAAGCCTGTTACAGTAAAAATAAGGAAGGGTTTTGATGAACAAGATATAAATGCAGTAGAATTTTCAAAAGCTTTAGAACAAGCTGGGGCAGATGCTATAGCTGTTCATGGGAGAACTAGACAACAAATGTATTCTGGAAAATCGGATATGGAAATAATAAAAAAAGTTAAAGATATTTTAAGTATACCTGTTATAGGGAATGGGGATATATTTAATTGTTTTGATGCTAAAAATATGATGGAATATACAAACTGTGATGGTATAATGGTGGCTAGAGGGGCACTAGGTAATCCATTTATTTTTAAACAAATTAATAAGTATTTTGAAACTGGGGAAATTTTAAAAATAAAGGATTTTGAAAAAATAGAAATGGCTATTAAACATCTTTCACAAGCTGTAGAGGAATTTGGAGAGAAAAGAGCAGTTAGGGAAATGAGAAAACATATAAATTGGTATATAAAAGGAATAAATAATGCAACTAAGGTTAAAAATTTAGTTAATGTTGAACAATCTTATGAAAAAGTAATATTTATATTAGAAGAATATAAACATAATTTAGAGAATATATAATTGTATAATATTTTTTAGGGTAAAAAGTATGAAAGATTTAATTTCTGTAGATTTTAAAAAAGAACCTAAATATGATGATAACAGTAAAATAAAAAACTTTACTGATTATTTTGGAATTTACTTAGGCGGTAAAGGATTTATTGAAGATTTAAATTTAACTATTCCTAAAATATATATTCCGTTTAATATAAATAAGTTAGCATATAATAAAAATATAAAAACAGCAAGAAAAATATCAAAATGTAAAAATGGATTTAGCAGCTCAAATATAAATAATTTAAATTATCATATGTTAAATCTATTTCAAAAAAAAACATTTTCATATTCAGTAGCATATAGTATGAGACTTATTTTAAGAAAAAATCATAAAAATATAAATGATGCTTCTATAGTAATATATGATGTAGAAGATGAAATTTCAAAAGATATTTTGTGCGAAATTGCTAAGTATTCTAAATATATAATAATAATTTCTAGTAATATAAATAAAGCCTTAAAATTAAGGGATTATGTATCAGCTAATTATGGTGTATGTCCAATAATAACTAGAGATTTTAAAAATGCATTTTTAACTGCGGATTTTATTATAACATCAAGAAAAATGGATTTTAAAACTAAGGCATATATATGGAGTTTGGATTCATTGTTAGATACTTATAATGAAAATGTAATAATTTCTGTTTCTTATAGTGTACCTTGGAGATGTAACAATATATTTCTAAATGTATCTTTGATTGGAGCTATATTAAATAATATGGGAGAGAAGGATGTGGGAAAAGCATTTATAAGTAATGATATAATATTATCTGAAATAATAATGAAATAGTTGACATAAGATTGAGGCTGATTTATAATAACTATTTATTGAAATGAAAAAAATTTGGTAATTATATATAAAGGGGAGAATATTATGGGCAATGGAAAAAAGTATATTATGACCTATGAGGGAGTAAAAAAAATCGAAGAGGAACTTGATTATCTAAAGGGCGAAAAAAGACAAGAAATTACTGAAAAAATAAAAGTAGCCCGTTCATTTGGAGATTTAAGCGAGAATGCAGAATATGATGAAGCGAAAAATGAGCAAGCGTTTTTAGAAACAAGGATAATTCAGTTAGAAGGAATGTTAAAAAATGCAGAGATTGTTGATGAAAGTGAAATCCCAGTAGACATAGTAAATATAGGTTCTAAAGTTACTGTTATGGATTATGATTTTGATGAAGAAGTAGAGTATGAAATAGTTGGTTCTTCAGAAGCAGATCCGTCAATGAATAAAATTTCTATAGATTCACCAGTTGGAAAGGGTTTCATAGGTAAAAAGGTAGAAGATATAATAGAAGTTCCTGTACCGGGTGGTATAGCAAAATTTAAGATTATTAGTACAAGAAGATAATGGAGGTATAATATGTCAAAAGAAGAACAATATATAAAAAAACAAGAAGCAAAGTTTAATGAGTTAATAACAATTAGAAGACAAAAATTAGCTGATCTACAAGAAAAGGGTAAAGATCCTTTTGATGTATACAAAGTAGAAAGAACTCATACATCTTTAGAAATAAAGGAACATTATGAAGAACTTGAAGGAAAAGATGTAGTTGTAGCTGGTAGATTAATGTCAAAAAGAGTTCACGGTAAGGCTGGCTTTTCAGATATATATGACAGATACGGCAAAATTCAAATGTATATAAAAATTGATGACGTAGGTGAAGAAAACTTAAAAGAGTATAAAACCTATGATATAGGAGATATTTTATCTGTTAAAGGTATGGTATTTAAGACACAGACAGGTGAAGTATCTATTCATATAAAAGAATTTACTTTAGTTTGTAAGTCTTTAAAACCACTTCCAGAAAAGTGGCATGGACTTAAAGACCCAGATTTAAGATATAGACAAAGATATGTGGACCTTATTTCTAATGAAGAAGTTAGAGATACATTTATGAAGAGAACAAAAATAATAAAATATATAAGAGAATTTTTAGATAAAAAAGATTATTTAGAAGTTGAGACTCCTGTGTTATCACCAATAGCTGGAGGAGCTTCTGCAAGACCTTTTGATACTCATCACAATGCTTTAAATATTGATATGTATTTAAGAATAGCTACAGAGTTATACTTAAAAAGATTAATAGTTGGAGGATTTGAAAAAGTATATGAGATAGGAAAAGATTTTAGAAATGAAGGAATAGATGTACGTCATAATCCTGAGTTTACAATGATAGAATTATATGAAGCATATGCAGATTATAATGATATGATGGAAATAACAGAAAATATGATATCCTATGTATGTGATAAAGTACTTGGAACACAAAAGGTTGATTACCAAGGAACAGAAATTGATTTTACTCCACCATGGAGAAGAATAACTATGGTAGATGCGGTAAAAGAATATTCAGGAATAGATTATAATGAAATAAAAACCGATGAAGAAGCTAGAGCAATAGCTGAAGAGAAACATTTAGAACTTAAAAAAGAATTAAAGGATTGTTCAAAGGGAGATATATTAAATGCCATGTATGAATGTTATGCAGAAGAGCATATGATTCAACCAACATTTGTATGTGACTACCCAGTTGAAATTTCACCACTTACAAAAAAGAAAAGAGGAAATGATGAATTCACAGAAAGATTTGAAGGATTTATTTTTGGAAGAGAAATATGTAACGCATATTCTGAATTAAATGATCCTATAGTTCAGAAAGAAAGATTTATGCAACAAATTAATGAAAGAGAATTAGGTGATGATGAAGCTTACATGATGGATGATGATTTTATAAATTCATTAGAAATAGGAATGCCACCAACTGGAGGACTTGGAATAGGAATAGATAGAATAGTTATGTTCTTAACTAATTCTTATTCAATTAGAGATGTTCTTTTATTCCCAACAATGAAGCCTACAGTATAATATTTTATGAAATTTCCTTTTTAAATTTTTTTAGTAAAAAACACTTGCATTATATAAAATATTTGATATAATAAAAAAGTAGTCGTTCCGCGATAGCTCAACGGTAGAGCATTCGGCTGTTAACCGAAGGGTTGAAGGTTCAAATCCTTTTCGCGGAGCCATTTCTTTTTTGAAATAATATTTATGGATTTACGTACAATGAAGACAATAGAATAATCACGATGAAAAATAGAGTATTATATTAACTTATAAAGAGAGATTGTGGTTGGTGGAAACAGTCTAGGTTTTATGATATATGGAGATTTTGAGTGAATGGTAATTGAGTAGAGCTTATGCTAATAAGGGTGGAACCGCGGAAGTATATTTCGTCCCTTTGATGATAGGGTCTTTTATTTTATAAAAAAATAAGGAGTGATAATATGTCAATTGAAAAAACTATGGAAAAAATAGTAGCACTTTCAAAGAATAGAGGATTTATATTCCCAGGGTCTGAGATATATGGAGGACTTGCGAATTCATGGGATTATGGTCCTTTAGGAGTAGAGTTTAAAAATAACGTAAAAAAGGCTTGGTGGAAGAAATTCGTTCAAGAAAGTCCATACAATGTTGGATTAGATTGTGCTCTTTTAATGAATAAAGAAGTTTGGGTAGCTTCAGGACATCTAGGTGGATTTTCAGATCCATTAATGGATTGCAGAGAATGTAAATCAAGATTTAGAGCAGATAAATTAGTGGAAGACCATATGACTTTGATGGGAAAAGAAATAGCTTCTGCTGATGGATGGACTAATGAAGAGTTGTTGCAGTATATAGACGATAATGATATAAAATGTCCTAGTTGCGGAAAGAAAAATTTTACAGATATAAGAAAATTCAATCTTATGTTCAAAACTTTTCAGGGAGTAACAGAGGATGCTAAATCAGAAATATATTTAAGACCAGAAACTGCACAAGGTATGTTTGTTAATTTTAAAAATGTGCAAAGGGCTTCAAGAAAAAAAATACCTTTTGGTATAGCACAAGTTGGTAAATCTTTTAGAAATGAGATAACTCCAGGAAATTTCACTTTTAGAACAAGAGAATTTGAACAAATGGAAATGGAGTTTTTCTGTAAACCAGGAACAGATTTAGAATGGTTCCACTATTGGAAGGATTTTTGTTTTAATTTTTTATTATCTCTTAAAATGAATAAAGAAAGTTTAAGATTTAGAGACCATGAAGCAGAAGAATTATCTTTTTACAGTAAAGCAACATCAGATATAGAATTTTTATTTCCTTTTGGTTGGGGCGAACTTTGGGGAATAGCAGATAGGACAGATTATGATTTAAAGAAACATATGGATCATTCAGGAGTGGACTTGAATTATTTAGACCCTCAAACTCATGAAAAATATGTACCATATTGTGTCGAACCTGCATTAGGTGCAGACAGAGTAGCTTTAGCATTTTTAGTAGATGCTTATGATGAAGAACAATTAAATGAAAAAGATACAAGGACTGTACTTCATTTTCATCCATATTTAGCTCCTTTTAAAGCTGCGGTACTTCCTTTGAGTAAAAAGCTTTCAGAAAAATCTAATGAAGTATATACATTGCTAAAAAAATATTATAATGTAGATTATGATGAAGCAGGAAGCATTGGTAAAAGATATAGAAGAGAAGATGAAATAGGAACGCCTTATTGTATAACAGTTGATTTTGACACTTTAGAAGATAATACTGTTACGGTAAGAGATAGAGATACAATGGAGCAGATAAGGTTAAATATAGATGATTTAGTTAAGTTTATAGAAGAAAAATTAGAATTTTAATAGAAAAACCCTGATATCAGGGTTTTTCTATTATATATAAATGAAAAAGTGGTATAATTTATATTACTATAATTAACATATTTTTCATTATAGTAATATAATAATTAGATGATATAAGGAGGTAATTTTGTGAAAGAGAATTTTGAAAGTTTTAAAAAATATATAAAAGGGAAAAAAACCGCAGTTGTAGGAATTGGAGTATCTAATACTCCATTAATATATTTTTTAGTTAAACTTGGGGCAAATGTTACAGCATTTGATAAAAAACAGGAAAAAGATTTAGGCGGTTTGGCTAATGATTTAAAAACTATTGGAGTAGATTTAGTTTTAGGTGAAAATTATTTGGATAAATTATTTGGATATGAAGTTATATTCAAAACACCATCTATGAGAATAGATTTGCCTATGTTAGTAAAAGCTAAAAAAGATGGTGCTTATATAACATCGGAAATGGAAGAATTTATTAAATACTGTCCTGGTAAAATATTCGGAGTAACAGGAAGTGATGGAAAAACTACAACTACCACCATTATATATAATCTTTTAAAAGAACAGGGCTATAAAACTTATGTAGGTGGGAATATTGGAATGCCGTTATTTTCTAATATAGAGGATATAAAAGAAGAGGATAAAATAGTTTTAGAATTGTCTAGTTTTCAACTTATGACAATTAGTGATTCTGTGGATGTGGCTATAGTTACAAATTTAAGTCCAAATCATTTAGATATACATAAAGATATGGATGAATATATAGATTCAAAAAAGAATATATACAGATTTCAAACAAAAGATGATACTTTAATATTAAATAAAGATAATGATATAACATACTCTATGGAGAAGGAAGCAAAAGGGAAAGTTCTATTTTTCAGTAGAAAAGATAAAATAGATGGTTCTGCATATCTTGATGGAGAAGACATTATGTTGCTTGGTGAAAAAGTTATTTCAAGAAAAGATATAAAAATAAAAGGCCTTCATAATGTTGAAAATTTATTGGCGGCATATACTGCTGTTAAAGATGAAGTATCAATAGATACCATGAGAAGATTTACAAAGGTGTTCAATGGAGTAGAGCATAGATGTGAATTTATACGCGAATTTAATGGAATTAGATTTTACAATGATTCTATAGCTTCAAGTCCTACAAGAACTTTAGCTGGATTAAAAGCTTTTGAAAAACCTGTAATACTAATTGCAGGAGGTTATGATAAAAATATCCCATTTGATGTTTTAGCAT
The DNA here is from genome assembly GCA_041821285.1 of Clostridiaceae bacterium. Classification (GTDB taxonomy): domain Bacteria; phylum Bacillota; class Clostridia; order Clostridiales; family Clostridiaceae; genus JAJBWD01. The sequence goes on along the minus strand of JBGUER010000051.1, from coordinate 5,594 downwards.
ATGAAGGAATAAATAAAATAAAATCTTTAATTTTGATAGGAGATACTAAATATAAAATTTATGATTCATTTAGTAAAGTTATGAAAGAAAAAAATATCAAACTTGATATTTTTGTTGAAGATAATTTAGATAAAGCTCTAAATACATCATTAAGTATTTCTAAGGAAGGGGATATTGTAACTTTGTCACCAG
>JBGUER010000051.1:0-5392 GCA_041821285.1 Clostridiaceae bacterium | reverse complement strand
CTTGTGCTTCTTTTGATGCTTATAAAAATTTTGAGGAGCGGGGAAATATATTTAAAAATATGGTAAATGAATTAAAATAAATTATTGAATATTTATTAGTAAAAAACTAAGAATACTTGCTTAATTTAAAGTTTTGAAATGTATTGTATAAATTTTATGAATATTTATACTAATGCTAGAATTTCTTTAAAAAAAAGTGTTTGACAAATAAATTTGTTGAAATATAATACTATTGATAATTGGATTTTTTAATTTCAATAAATCTATTTGAAGGGAGAAAAATTGAATGGACCGCAGAGCATTAAATGTTACATCTGAAATAGGAAAGCTAAGGACGGTACTACTTCATAGGCCAGGGGAAGAAATAGAAAATTTAACGCCTAATTTATTAGAAAGATTGTTATTTGATGATATTCCATACTTAAAAGTGGCTAGAGAAGAACATGATTTTTTTGCCAATGTTTTAAAGGAAAATGGAGTTGAAGTTTTATATTTAGAGAATCTAGCAGCTGAATCTTTATATGAATCAAAAACAAAGGAAAAATTTATAAGCAAATTTATTTTAGAAGCTGGAATAGAAAGCGAAGGGCTTACACATGCTCTTAAGGAATATTTTTTTGGTTTTTCAAATAAGGATATGATAGATAATATGATGGCAGGTGTAAAAAAAGAAGACCTTAAAGAATATAGAAAAAGTTCTCTTTGTGACTATGTGCATTCTGAATATCCATTTTTGTGTGATCCACTTCCTAATTTATATTTCACCAGAGATCCGTTTGCTACAATAGGAAGAGGGATAACATTAAATCATATGAAAACCCAGACTAGAAATAGAGAAACTATATTTGCTAAATATATATTTGAAAATCATCCTAGATTTAAAGATGAAGATATACCTTTGTGGTTTGATAGAGATCAAACATCTTCTTTAGAAGGAGGGGATGAATTAATCTTAAATAAAGAAACCTTAGCTATTGGTATATCACAAAGAACATCATCAAAATCAATAGAAAAGTTATGCAAAAATCTGTTTAGTAAAAATTCATCATTTAATACTGTGTTAGCATTTCATATACCAGATTCCAGAGCGTTTATGCATTTAGATACAGTTTTTACTATGGTAGATTATGATAAATTTACTATACACCCCGAAATAGAAGGACCATTAAAAGTTTATGTTATAACTAAAAATTATGATTCTCCAAATGGATTAAAAGTAAAACAAGAAAGAATTACATTAGAAGAAGTATTAGAAAGATATATAGGCAAGAAGGTAACACTTTTAAGATGTGGAGCAGGCAATTCAGTACATGCTGCTAGAGAACAATGGAATGATGGTTCTAATACTCTAGCAATAGCACCAGGTGAAGTTGTGGTTTATTCAAGAAATCATGTCACTAATAGAATGCTAGAAGAAAATGGGGTAAAATTAAATGTTATTCCTTCCTCAGAATTATCAAGAGGAAGAGGTGGACCAAGGTGCATGAGTATGCCTTTATATAGAGATGACTTATAAATTATAAATGGAGGGAGATAATAAAATGGGATTTAATTTAAGAAACAGAAGCTTTTTAACACTTATGGATTTTACACAAAAGGAAATAGAGTATTTATTAGATTTATCTAAAGAATTAAAGAATGCAAAATATGCTGGGGTAGAAAGCCCAACATTAAAGGGGAAAAATATTGTTTTGTTATTTGAAAAAGATTCAACTAGAACTAGATGTTCTTTTGAAGTTGCAGCTTTAGACCAAGGAGCACATGTTACATATTTAGGACCTACAGGAAGTCAAATGGGTAAAAAAGAATCTATTAAAGATACTGCAAGAGTTTTAGGAAGAATGTATGATGGAATAGAGTATAGAGGATATGCTCAAAAAACTGTTGAGGATTTAGCAAAATATTCTAATGTACCAGTTTGGAATGGACTTACAGATTTAGACCACCCAACTCAAGTTTTAGCAGATTTCTTAACTGCTAAAGAACATTTAAACAAACCTTATAATAAAATGAAATTTGTATATTTAGGTGATGGAAGAAATAATGTAGCTAATGCGCTTATGATTGGTGCATGTAAAATGGGAATGGATTTTAGAATAGTAGCTCCAAAAGAATTATTTCCAGAAGAATGGTTATTAAATAAATGCAAAGAAGAAGCTATTTTAAGTGGTGGTAAAATAACAATAACAGATGATGTAGAAAAAGGTGTAAAAGACGCTGATGTTCTTTACACTGATGTGTGGGTTTCTATGGGAGAGCCTGATGAAGTGTGGGAGAAAAGAATAAAAATGTTAAAACCTTATCAAATAAATATGGATGTAATTAAAAAAACAGGTAATCCTAAGGTTATTTTTGAACATTGTTTACCAGCGTTTCATGATCTAGAAACTAAAGTAGGAAAAGACATATATGAAAAATTTGGGTTAAAAGAATTAGAAGTATCAGATGAAGTATTTAAAAGTAAGTATTCGGTTGTATTTGATGAAGCAGAAAATAGAATGCACACAATAAAATCAGTTATGGTAGCTACTCTTGGAAATTAAAAAACATAAAATATTATAGTTTTTCTTTTTAATATCAAAGTAGATAGAGTTATTATTTGTAAAATTAAAAGGGAAAAAACTATTTGTAATTTACTTATTTACTATTTATACGAATTGTAAATGATTATATTATTTTAGGAGGAAGGAATGAAGAGGATAGTTATAGCATTAGGGGGTAATGCACTTCAACAGGGGAGTATTCTAGCTACATCTGAAAGTCAGTTAAAAGTAATAAAAGAAACATCAGAATATTTAGCTGATTTAATTGAAAAAGATTATGAAATCATAATAACCCATGGCAATGGTCCTCAAGTTGGTAGAATATTAATACAAAATGAGTATTCTAAAAATATAACACCAGCAATGCCAATAGATGTATGTGGTGCCATGAGTCAAGGAATGATAGGATATCATATTCAACAATCATTAAAAAATGAACTAGTTAAAAGGAAAAAGACTCTTTCTGTTTTATCTTTAGTAACTCAAGTTATTGTAGATAAAAATGATGAATGTTTTAAAAGACCAACAAAACCGATAGGTCCGTTTTATAGTAAGGAAGAAGCTGGAAAATTAGAAAAGAATAATGGGTACGTAATGGTTGAGGACTCAGGAAGAGGTTATAGAAGAGTAGTTGCCTCTCCAAAACCTGTTAAAATTGTAGAATTAGAAGCTATTAAATCTTTAATTGAATCCAATCATATAGTAATAACCGTAGGTGGTGGAGGAATACCTGTAGTAGAGGAAGATGGAATTTTCAAAGGAGTTCCAGCGGTTATAGATAAAGACTTAGCATCTGAGAAATTAGCAGAAGATATAGACGCAGATATTTTAGTAATGTTAACTGCAGTTGATAAGGTAGCTGTTAATTATGGTAAAATAGATCAAAAAAATTTAGATAGGATGACAGTAGCAGAAGCTGAAAATTATATACAACAGGGACAATTCCCAGAAGGCAGTATGCTTCCAAAAGTGGAGGCTGCAGTAAAATTTGCATCTGGAAAAGAAGGCAGAGTTTCTATTGTAGCATCACTTAAAAAAGCTAAAGAAGCAATAGAAGGCCATGATGGAACTATTATTACAAAATAGTATTATATGATTATGTTATGAATTTTATTTGAATTGCAACTACAACAGCATATTGGACTAATACAGATTGCTCAACTACTACTAATTATAGTAGTTGAGTTCATTTTTATATTTTTGTATTTCAAATTTAAAAAAAGTTGTTGACATATGCTTTATTAGCTAATATAATATAAAAATGTAAGGTAAATAAATCTTTCAGATACTAATATTTTCTAGTAGAAATTAAATAAAAAATATTGAAGATTTATTTTTTATTTAATATATAGCTTACTAACGTAAGCAAATGTTTAATGAAAGATATTTTGACTTCGTCAAAAATCTTATCTGGTGATTATGGCTTGAAGGCAACACTCGTTCCCATTCCGAACACGAAAGTTAAGCTTCAATACGCCTATGGTACTGCAGGGGAGGCTCTGTGGGAGAGCGGGTCGTCGCCAGGTAATTAAGGATCTTTAGCTCAGTTGGTTAGAGCAACCGGCTCATAACCGGTAGGTCCGGGGTTCGAATCCCTGAAGGTCCACCATATGGGGGTATAGCTCAGTTGGGAGAGCACCTGCCTTGCAAGCAGGGGGTCATGAGTTCGAGTCTCATTATCTCCACCAAAGAATAGCCGAAAGGCTATTTTTTATTTTTTGAGGAATAATTATTGTGGATTTTAAATTCAACTCTGAAATTGTTAGTGGTTTCTTAATTTAGATAAAATGAACTTAAAGTATTATGTATTATGTAATTCGCTATTAGTATTCCCGGGTGCATAAAAATTATTTGCTTTATTAGTTATTTAACCTAAGAAAATAACATGTTATCTATATCTATATTATAGAGAATGGAAAATTTAAAATGAATATATTAAAAAGAAAAATTCAACAATATATGTTGTGCTAATATATGTTATTGAATTTTTTATATTATTCAAGGAATGCTAAGATTTATTTATAAGATAGTTTAAAAGTTTTAGAAATTATATATAATGTAAAAATAACATACTAGACAAAGAAGGGAAAGAAAATTATAAGATAATGTTATATAAAGTATAAACATACACTAAAAGAATTGAATATAAAATATTATATTCATCATTTGATATAAATATAAAAATTGTTTAGCGGTATAATGTGTTTATTTATCTATTGTTTACAGATGAAATAGAAGTATATGCTTAATATGATAGTGAAACTATACCACGTGTATCAATATATAAAATATAGAGAAAATTAAAGCAAAATAGAGCATTAATATTATAATTTAAATAAACTGACAATATATGAGTTGATGCGAAGTAAAAATATGATAGAATACTACTTGTCGCCGAGTTCGACAGATGAACTGGCTGATAAGTAATGGTAATTAAGATTTGATTGTAATAAATGATTTTTTCTTGGTTATGATCTTTGAAAATTAAACAGAGGAAATAAAGGTAATAAACCAGTAAATAACTTTGAGTAAGATTAAACTTATAAATTAAGAGTTTGATCCTGGCTCAGGACGAACGCTGGCGGCGTGCCTAACACATGCAAGTCGAGCGATGAAGCTCCTTCGGGAGTGGATTAGCGGCGGACGGGTGAGTAACACGTGGGCAACCTACCTTAGTGAGGGGGATAGCCTTCCGAAAGGAAGATTAATACCGCATAAAATCTTTTTATCGCATGATAAGATGATCAAAGATTTATCGCACTAAGATGGGCCCGCGGCGCATTAGCTAGTTGGAGAGGTAACGGCTCACCAAGGCGACGATGCGTAGCCGACCTGAGAGGGTGATCGGC
>JBGUER010000050.1:0-17543 GCA_041821285.1 Clostridiaceae bacterium | reverse complement strand
GCAGAAAAGAAATAGATTATGAGTTTAGTCAATATTTCAATAAATATGAGGATGCCCTTGATTTTTTCTATCATCATTTTTCTATTAAAACAGAGCTTGAAAAAGATATAGTAGATAAATTTTTAAAGGAAAATATAGAGGAATATGAAGATCAAATAAAATTTAAAAATATAAGAAGAAGTGTTATGTTTACTATCAATAAAAAGTAGAGGGAGATAAATATGATATTTGAATATATTGATAAATTTATAAAAAATAAAGAAAGCTTTGTTTTAGCTACGATTTTGGACAAGTCGGGGTCAGGCCCCAGGGGGAAAGGTACCAGTATGATAGTAAAAAAAGACCTTTCCATAATAGGAACAATAGGGGGAGGGACTTTCGAAGCATACACTATAAAAGAGGCTTCAGAAGTATTTAAATCAAAAGAAAATAAAATCAAGCATTATAGCTTAGAAAATGAAAAAGCTTCAATTTTAGGTATGACTTGTGGAGGAAAAGTAACTGTTGTTGTCGAATATATAAATATGGAAGAACAGGAACAAAATAAATTTTATGATAAAATAAATCAATTTGTAAAAAGAAGAACTGATTTTGTATTAATAACAAAATTAAATCAACATAAAACTTTAAATATAAATAAATGGATATTTACAAAAGAAAATATTATTGGTGAAAAAACTAAAGAAATAGAAGAGATATATATAAATTTAATGAAAAATAATATAAATAAAATAGAATTTAAAGTAGAAGGAAATTATTTTTTTCAGCCAATATTAGCTGAAGAAACTATTTATATATTTGGAGCAGGACATGTATCGAATAAACTTGCAAAGGTAACTAAATTAATAAATTTCAAAACTGTAGTTTTGGACGATAGAGAAGAATTTGCAAATAGAAAGAGATTTAAAGATGCTGATGAAATAATAGTTTTAGATGATTATATAAAACCATTTAAAAATATAAATATAGATGAGCAAAGCTATATAGTTATAGTTACAAGAGGCCATTTAAATGATAAAGATGTATTAAGTGAAGCTTTAAAAACTAGAGCGAAATACATTGGAATGATTGGAAGCAGAACAAAGATAAAAAAAATATTTCAAGATTTATTGGAAGAAGGATATACAAAAGAGGATGTAAAAAGAGTATATTCACCTATTGGGCTTCCTATAGGTTCAGAAACGCCAGAAGAAATAGCTATAAGTATAGCAGCTGAACTTATACAAATAAGGAGAAATAAAATTGAATAATAAAAAAGAACTTCAAGAATTTAAAAAATTTCAAGCGTTTCAAGCCATAATATTATCAGCTGGTTATTCTAAAAGAATGAAAAAATTCAAACCACTTCTTCCTTTAGGTGAAACCACAGTTATAGAAAACACTATAAATAATTTTAAAAAAGCGGGAATAAATAATATAGTAGTAATATTAGGCTATAAGTCTGAATTATTACAAGACTATTTAGAAAAAATAAACATAAAATTTATAATAAATAAAGATTATTCTAAAGGAATGTTTTCATCTGTAAAAATAGCTGTGGAAAATTTAAACAAAGAAACTAAAGCGTTTTTTATAACACCAGTAGATATTCCATTAGTTAAAAAATCAACTATAGATAATATGATAAAAGCTTATAATGAGAATAAAGCTAGTGTAATATGCCCAAGCTATAATGAAAAAACAGGACATCCTATACTTATGTCCGCTGAATTAAGAAACACTATTCTATCCTATGAAAATCCAGAGCAAGGATTGGGGACGGTTATCAAAAATCTGCAGTATAGTGAGGGGAAAAATCAGGGGAAAAATAAGGGGACGGTTATCAAAAATCCGCAGTATTCAATTATGAATTTACAGGTATGTGATAGGGGAATTCTTTATGATTTAGATGATGAACAGGGATACGAAAAAGTTAAAAATTATTATAAAACCATGGATATACCAAACAAAGAAGATATAGAGACTATATTTAAATTAGAAAATACAGATAAAAAGATAATAAAACATGGGGAAAAGGTTTCTTTTGTAGCATCTGTTATCGGAGAAAAATTAAATCAGAAAGGATATAATTTAGACATAGAACTTATAAAATCCGCGTCATATCTGCATGATATAGCAAAAGGAAATCATAATCATGAGAAAATAGGAGCAGAAATAATAGCTAATTATGGTTATATAAAACTAGCAGATATAATAAAAAACCATATGGATAGTAATTTAGGTAAAAGGATAAATGAGGAAAATATAGTTTATATAGCAGACAAATTAGTTAAAGAAGATAAAATAATAAAAATAGAGGATAGATTTTATCAGTCCATTAAAAGATACTCAAATGAAAAACATATTATAAATAATATATTGCTAAGATATAGCAAAGCTAAAATTTTGCAAAGAAAAATAGAAGAAGAAATAGAAGAAGAATTAGGTGATATTTTTGGTTAGTAGGATATATTTACTCCGTCATGGAGAAATAAAAAATGCTAATGAAAAAAGATATATAGGAATAACTGATGTAGACTTATCACTAAATGGAATAAAACAAGTTGAAAAATTAAGAGATAAATTTATGGATGAACATATAGATTATGTATTTTCTAGTAATTTAAAAAGATCTATTAAAACCGCTGAAACAATAGCTAAACCTAAAAACAAACCTGTAAATATAATAAAAGATTTTAGAGAAATAAATATGGGTATATGGGAAAATCAAATAATAGACCAAGTTAAAATTAAGTATAAAATGGAATATGAAAAAAGAGGAAAAGATTTTTTAAATTACAAAACACCAAAAGGAGAGAGCTTTTTAGAATGCAAACAGCGAGCTATAAAAGCACTAGATTTTATAAATAGTGAATATAACGGGAATATAATAATAGTGGGACATGCGGGAATAAACAGACTTATCATAAGCAGTATATTGGATATAAGAATTCAAGATATGTTTAAAATAAAGCAAGATTATGGCTGCTACAATATTATAGATTGCTATAAAAATAGATATATGATAAAAGAAAAAGATGTAAATATAAATTTAATATGAGGTGAAATATGAGCATTTTAATAAAAAATGGAATAATAGTAAATGCTAATAAGACTTTCACAGGGGACATATATATAGAAAACGAAATAATAAAAGAAATAAATACAAATTTAAATATAGAAAGTGATGAAATAATAGATGCCACAGGTAAATACATTATTCCAGGAGGAATAGATGTTCACACACATTTTAATTTAGATGTGGGGATAGCTGTAGCAAAGGATGACTTTTACACAGGAACCATAGCAGCTGCCTGCGGTGGGACAACTTCAATAGTAGATCATATGGGGTTTGGACCAAAGGGCTGTAATCTTCACCATCAACTTAAAAAATATCATGAATATGCAGATAATATAGCAGTTATTGACTATGGATTTCATGGAGTTATTCAAAAGGTTGATGATGATATATTAAAAGAAATAGAAGAGCTTATAGAAGAAGGAATAACTTCTTTTAAAATATATTTAACTTATGATTATAAAGTATCAGATAAAGACGCTTTAAGAGTATTTGAAAAACTAAATACCTTAGGCGGAATAACCTGTGTTCATTGTGAAAACAATGATTGTGTGAATTATTTAAGAGAAAAATTTAAAAGCCATAATTTAAAAACTCCAATCTATCATGCTTATAGCAGACCCCCTGAATGCGAAGGAGAAGCAATAAACAGAATGATAAATATAGCTAAAATAGCAGGGAATTATAAGCTTTATATAGTACATTTATCCACAGAACTTGGACTAAACTATATAAAAATGGCTAAAGAAAGTGGACAAAATGTTTATGCAGAAACATGTCCTCAATATTTATTGCTAAATGAAGATAAATATAAATTAGAGGAAAATCAGGGGTTAAAATATATAATGAGCCCACCTCTTAGAAAAAAATCAGATAATAACGCTCTTTGGCAGGGTTTAGCACAAGGATATATAAATACTATAGCTACAGATCATTGTCCCTTTGATTTTAATGGTGAAAAACAATTAGGAAAAGATGATTTTACTAAATGCCCGAATGGACTTCCAGGAGTAGAAACTAGAGTACCTCTTATTTTTTCTGAAGGAGTTATGAAAAACAAGATAAGTATTAATAAATTTGTAGATGTTATAAGTACAACGCCAGCTAAAATATTTGGACTTTATCCTAAAAAAGGAGCAATAGCAATAGGTTCAGATGCTGATTTAGTTATATTAGATCCTGAAAAAGAAATTATCTTAAGTAAAAAATATCTTCATGAAAATGTAGACTATACAGCTTATGAAGGTATGAAATTAAAAGGCTACCCAGTTTTAACTATTTTAAGAGGGAAAATAATAGTCAAAAATAATATTTTTCTAGGACAAAAGGGTGATGGAAAATTCATAAAAAGGGAGATTTCATAATATGAAATGCAAAAGAAAATACAAAATATTATCTTTTTTTATAAGTTTGATTTTTATGCTTGGAACACTATCAGCTTGTACAACTTCTCACAAAACAAACACTAAGGAGACAGTAAGCCCAGATAAATCTGATTTAATAATATGCACTGACGGACTTGGCAGAAAAATCACATTGGATAAACCAGCTGAAAAAATAATAGTTTATAGTCCTTGTGTTAATTTTTTATGTGCACTAGACAGTGAAGATAAATTTTTAGAAATAGGAAATAAAAATACAATAGAAACTAAATTAATATCTCAATTAGTTCCAAATGCAGATGATTTATATGCAGAAATAGATATAAACAATTCTGTTAATGTAGAACATTTAATATCACTTAATCCAGATTTAATAATACTTCCAGGTATGCTTCAAGGTGATTTAGACATATTAGAAAAAGCTAATTTAAACGTCTTTGTAGTTGTTGGAGAGAATATAGAACAAATAAAAGACACTATGGATAATTTAAGTATTGCACTTGGCAAGGAAGATATAGGTGCAGATTTTACTCAGTATTATGATGAAATTTTAAAACTTATAAATGTACGAGTATCAGATATACCTTATGAAGATAAACCCAAAATATATTTTACAGGAACTAATTTCCTAACAACTTGTACTAAAAATATGTTTCAAAATTATTTAATAGAATATTCAGGTGGAATAAATCTAAGCTCTGAAATAGACGGGTCTAGCTGGACACAGGTATCTCCAGAACAAATTTTAGCATGGAATCCAGATATTATATTTATACCTAGCTATGGTAAAACAGAAATAACACCAGAAGAAATTATCAATGATCCTAAGTGGAAGGACCTAAACGCTGTTAAAAATAAAAGAGTCTATTTTTTCCCATCTAATTTAATACCATGGGACTATCCATCAGTTCAAACTATACTTGGGATGCTTTGGACAGCAAAAATTATATATCCAGATAAATTTCAAGATATAGATGTAGAGCAGCAGTCAAATGAGTTTTTTGAAAAATATTTTAATGATAGTTTTAGTAATCTTGGAGGAGCCATAAGTAGGAATTAGAGAGGACAATAGAATGAAAAAGCAAAAGATTTTTATTATAAGTTTCTTAATACTAATATTATGTATGATTATTTCATTTTCTGTAGGTAGGTATAAAATCCCGATAAATACAATATTTTATATAATAAAAGCAAAAATCACAGGACAGCCTATAGCTGAAGAATTCAGTGCTGCATACACTGCCTTTTGGATTATACGAGTTCCAAGAACTATTATGGCAGTTATGGTAGGGGCAGTTTTAGGGGTAGCGGGTACTGTTTTTCAAGGTATATTCAGAAATCCATTAGTATCTCCAGATATTTTAGGAATATCCCAGGCAGCAAGCTTTGGAGCGGGAGCGGCTATAATATGTTTTGGTTATTCTTTAGTTTTAATTCAAAGCGCAGCTTTTATATTTTCACTACTTGCTATACTGTTTGCTTTATCAATTGGCCTTAGAAATAAAAAAAATTCAATAACAAGCTTAGTTATCGCAGGAATCGTGGTATCATCTTTGTTTTCAGCAGGAACATCCATACTAAAATATTTGGCAGATCCTTATTCAGAACTGCCAGCTATAGAATTTTGGGCTATGGGAGCTTTTAATAAAATTGCTTGGGATGATGTAATGCATTCAGCGCCAATATTTATAATATGTATTTTGATAATTTATGCTTTAAGATGGTACATAGACATAATATCACTAGAAGAAGAAGAGGCAATATCCCTTGGGGTAAATGTAAAAATCATGAGAATAATATTTATTTTATTATCTACATTTATCACGGCAACATCCATTGCATATTGCGGAATAATTTCATGGATATCACTGATTATCCCACATGTAGGACGATTTCTAGTGGGACCAGAACATAAAAAATTAATTCCATTTTCAATTTTAATTGGTGCTATATTTACTGTTCTTATGGACACTATGGCAAGAACGATAACGGCAGGAGAAATACCTCTTAGTATAATAACATCTTGCATAGGAGCACCTTTTTTAGGATATCTTCTTATAAAATATAATAAAGCAATTAAATAATAGGATGGATGTGATTATATGGAAATGATTTCTGCAAATAATTTGTTTTTTTCATATGGAAGTAACATTATTTTAAATAATATGAATTTTTCAATTAAAAAAGGAACCATATGTGGTATTCTTGGCCAAAATGGAACGGGGAAAACAACTCTAATAAAATGTCTAAATGGAATATTAAAGCCCCAAAATGGTGAAGTTTTAATAAATAACATACCTATATCAAAAATGAGCTGCAGAGAAATAGCTAGAAATATAAGCACTGTACCTCAACAGACAAATCTAGTTTTTCAATATTCTGTACTAAATCTTGTGTTAATGGGAAAGATGGCTAATCTAAATTTTTTGAATACTCCTAATAAAGATGATGAAAAACAAGTCATTAAAATATTAGAAGAACTTAATATACAGCATTTAAAATACAAAGTTTTTAATGATTTAAGTGGAGGAGAACGGCAACTAGTTTTAATAGCAAGAGCCATTTTTCAAAACACTCCTATTATTTTATTGGATGAACCAACATCTCATCTAGATTATAAAAATCAAGTATATATTATGAATGTGATAAAAAAAATAGTGAAAAATAAAAATATAACTTGTGTAGTAAATCTTCATGACCCCAATATAGCTTTAAATTATTGTGATCATATTATAATGATTAAAAATAATAAAATAACTAATAATGGTAAAACAAGCGATATTATTTCTAAACTTAATCTTAGTAATTTATATGATATGGAAATATCTCTTTGCAAAACAGAAGAAGGTAGAAAAGTTGTGGTGCCATTTTAATATTATAAATAAATTAAATATTATGAATAATTAAAATATAATCAAATAAAAAATTTTTTTTCAGAAATATTTAATAATTCAGTTTAATTGGTATAATTTATGCTTTCATATAAATTAGAAATCAAATTAAACAGGGGGTATGTATTTTGTCAAACAAAACGGAAAATCAAAACAGTTTTCTAGAAAAGACATTTAAGCTTACTGAAAACAAAACTAATGTTAAGACAGAAATTATTGCAGGTTTAACTACATTTTTAACAATGGCGTATATTATTGCAGTTAATCCAGCCTTCCTCGCAACTACAGGTATGGACCAAGGCGCTTTAGTCACAGCTACTTGTTTAGCAGCAGGGCTCGCAACTATCATGATGGGTTTATATGCAAATATGCCATTAGCTTTGGCATCTGGCATGGGACTAAATGCTTTCTTTGCTTTTTATGTTTGTGGTGTTTTAGGAATATCATGGCAAATAGCATTAACAGCAGTATTTGTAGAAGGTATAATATTTATCATTTTATCTCTAACGGGAATACGTGAACTTGTAGTAAATTCTATACCAGATTCGCTAAAAATAGCAGTTAGTGCTGGTATCGGATTATTTATTGCTTTCATTGGTTTAGAAGGAGCTAAAATAGTAGTTGCTGATCCAGATACCCTAGTAGTTATGGGGAATTTAAAAGACCCAAGAGCTTTTATTGCGCTTATTGGTGTAGTTATAATTGGAATATTACTTCATAAAAAAGTAAAAGGTGCTGTTCTTTGGGGAATATTAGCTTGTACATTTATAGCATGGATTTATGCACTAATAATAGGACCTTCTAATGCAGCAGAATTATACGGAATATATCTTCCTGATAAAATAACGGCTTTATACAGTATAAAACCAATTGCTTTTAAACTTGATTTCTCAGTTTTTAAAAATAGTAGCAGTTTATTAACATTTGCAACTATAGTAATCACATTCTTATTTGTAGATTTCTTTGATACAGTTGGAACTTTAGTTGGAGTTGCATCTAAGGCTAAATTATTTGATAAAGATGGAAAAGTTTTAAGAGCTAAACAAGCCTTATTAACAGATGCAGTTGGTACAACCGTTGGTTCATTGTTAGGTGTATCTACAGTAACAACTTACGTAGAGAGTTCTGCAGGAGTAGCAGAAGGTGGAAGAACAGGATTAACAGCAGTAACAACAGGTTTATTGTTTATATTAGCTATGTTCTTTGCTCCAATATTTATGGCTATTCCAGGTTGCGCAACAGCACCAGCACTTATTATAGTAGGACTTCTAATGATGCAAAACATCACAAAAATAGATTTCCATGATTTAACAGAAGGCATACCAGCATTTTTAACAATATTATTAATGCCTTTAACTTACAGTATAGCTACAGGTCTTATGTTTGGAGTTATATCTTATGTTATATTCAATATATTTAGCGAAAAGAAAAAAGTATCTATTACTATGTTTGTACTAGCAATACTATTTGTATTAAAAATAATATTTTTATAAAATATAAAGGATAGGGATATTTATGAAAAAAAGAAAAGTGGATCTAGTTTTGAAAAACGGAAATATCATAAATGTATTTGATGGAAATATATATAAAGGTGATGTGGCTATAGAAGGAGATACTATAGTTGGAATAGGTGAATACACAGGTGAAAGTGAAATAGATTGTTCAGGCTTGTATATTTCACCAGCATTCATAGAATCACATGTTCATATAGAATCATCAAAAGTTATTCCAGAAGTGTTTGCTAAAATATTGCTAGAAAAGGGTGTAACAACATGCATAGCAGATCCACACGAAATAGCTAATGTTTTAGGACAAGAAGGATTAGAATTTATGATAGAAAATTCTAAAAAAGCAGATATAGATATATATTTCATGTTACCATCTTGCGTACCTGCGGTAGAGACTGAGGATAATGGTGCTATTTTAAAAGCCTCCGATCTAATAAAATTCAAAATATATGATAATGTATTAGGTCTTGGAGAGGTAATGGATGTGCCATCTGTTATCAATTCAAATATAGATATGAAAGCTAAATTAGAAGCTTTTAAAAACAATCCAATAGACGGTCATTGCCCAGATATAAGCATAGAGGATTTAAATGAGTATATATTAAATGGAATAAAAACAGACCATGAATGTTCAAAACCAGAAGAAGCTTTAGAAAAAATAAAAAGAGGCATGTATGTAATGCTAAGAGAAGGCTCTGCAGCTAGAAACTTAAGCAATTTATTGCCAGCTGTAAAAGATAACAATTTTCATAGATTCCTATTTTGCACTGATGATAAAGACATAAATGATTTAGTAAATGAAGGTTCAGTAGATTATAATGTAAGGCTTTCTATAAAACTCGGATTAGATCCAGTAAAAGCTATAACTATGGCATCTTATAATGCAGCTAATTGCTATGACTTAAAAAATAAAGGGGCTATAGCTCCAGGCTATATGGCAGACATTATAATATTTGATAGTTTAGATGAAATAAAAATTAAAAATATCATAAGAAAAGGTAGGGAAATAGAAAAAAAACCATACAAAGCTTCAAATATAGAACTTAAATCTTCTATGAATATAGATAAAATAGAAGAAAGTTTATTTAAAATAGAAGCAAATGGGAAAAAAATTAATGCTATAAAATTAATAAAAAACTCCATCGCCACTGAAAAAATTCAAATAGAAATAGAAAGTGATGGTAAGTATATAGGGGAAATTAAATCAAAAAATCTATACGAAATAGGTGTTTTAGAAAGACATAAAAAAACAGGTAAGTGTTCAATAGGATTCATAGAAGGGTTTGACATAGGAGATTGTACAATAGCACAAACTATAGCCCATGATTCGCATAATATCATAGTGGTTGGAAAAAACCATAAAGATATGGCGATGGCTGTTAATAGATTAATAGATATTAGAGGGGGTATCGTATTAATTTTAAATGGCCAGATTATTGAAGAATTAAGCTTACCTATAGCAGGACTTATGAGCTCAGATGATCCTATTAATTTGATAAAAAAAATTGATAAAATGAATAGCTATATAAATCCAGAAGGTAGGAAAACTTCAAATGTATTTTTGACTTTAGGATTCATGGCACTCACCGTAATTCCTGACTTAAAAATAACAGCAAGAGGTTTATATGATTTTAGTAACGGATGTTTTATAGACCTTTTTGCTAAATAAAAATATTTCTTGGTTTTAGGTGAAATTTTACATTAACTTAAAACCAAGAATTATTATCAAAATGAAAAAAAATTATCAAAATGATAATAAAGATATATATCCTATTAATTAACTATGTGGGGAGTGAATTAATTGAAAATAAAACAGTATTATAATTTAGATAATATTGAAAAATCTTATGAAATATTGCAAAAGAAAAATAGCTTAGTTGTAGGTGGTGGTGCTTTTCTTCATTTAGGTGATAGAGAAGTAGAAAATGCAATAGATATATCAAATTTAGGTTTAGATTATATAAAAAACAAACAGGAGTATATAGAAATAGGCGCAAGCACTACACTTAGAGAAATAGAAAAAAGTGAAATATTAAAAAATAATTTTCATGGAATAGTATCTAAAACAGTGTCTAAAATAATGGGAGTCCAAATAAGAAACATGGCAACTATAGGAGGCACAGTTTTTGGAAGATACGGCTTTTCAGATTTGTTAACTTCTTTGCTTTCCTTAGATACAACAGTGGAATTATATAAAAATGGGAAAATGTCTTTAGAAGAATTTTTAGAAAGTGATATTCAAAAGGATATATTAACAAAAATAATAATAAAAAAAGATGGACGATGTGCTAAATATTTAAATATGAGAAATACAAGTACAGATTTTTCTATGCTAAATGTAGCAGTATCTAGAAAAGATAATGAGTTTAAAATATCTGTAGGTGCAAGGCCCAATAGAGCAAAATTATGCTATGAAGCTAGCAATTTTATGGCAAAGTCTAATTTTAATTATGAGGATGCAAAACAAGCAGGAGAGATAGCTGCTAATGAATTAAATTTTGGAAAAGATATAAGAGCTTCAAAGGAATATAGAAAAGAGCTATGTAGTGTTCTTGTAAAAAGAGCAATATTGGAGGTTTTATAATGAGGATAGATATAAACATAAATGGACTTGATAGAAATATTGAAATAGAACCTAGTGAAGTTTTGTGTGATTTACTTAGAAAGCTTGGATATACTAGCGTACGTAAATCCTGTGATACCGGATCTTGTGGGGCCTGTACAGTTTTAGTAGACGGAAAACCTATAGCTTCTTGTTCATATCTTGCTGCAAAAGCTAATAATCATAAAATAACTACTATCGAAGGGGTAAAAGAAGAAGCAGAAAGATTTAATAAATACATGATAGATGAAGGGGTAGTTCAGTGTGGGTTTTGCGTACCAGGCTTTGTACTTACAATTTTATCAATGAAACATGAGCTAAATAATCCTAGTATAGAGGAAATAAAAACTTATCTAGTGGGGAATTTATGTAGATGTACAGGTTATGAAGGACATTTAAGAGCTATAGAAAAATATTTAGGAGGTATCTAAATGAAAACTGTAAATTCTTCTGTTCCAAAATTAGATGCTATGGGCTTAATTCATGATAGAGAATCTTACACAGATGATATAGCATCCGCTAATTCATTAATAGTTAAAGTTTTAAGAAGTCCTTATGCTTTTGCAAAAATAAAAAATATCGATACAAGTAAAATAGAAAATATGCCAGGGGTTAGTTGTATTTTAACTTATAAAAATGTGCCTCATAATATAGTAACTAGAGCAGGACAGGGATACCCAGAGCCATCTCCTTATGATAAATATATATTAGATGAATATGTTAGATATGTGGGAGATGAAGTAGCGGCGGTTGCAGCAGTTACTGAAGACATAGCAAAACAAGCTATAAAACTTATAAAAATAGAATATGAAGTATTAGAGCCAGTTTTAGACTTTGAAAAAGCAGTTGATAATAAATCTGTAATTCATATGGAAAAAGAAGCACATGAAATGTTTCCTATAGGTTTTGCACCTTTAAGAAATATAGCAGCTGAATATCATATGAGCTTTGGAAAAATGGATGAAGTTTTAGATACGTGCAAATATATAGTAAAAGAAAGATATTACACTCAAGCACAAGCCCATGCAGCAATGGAACCCCATGCATCATATTCCTATTTAGATACTTATGGAAGAATAAATATAGTTTCATCAACTCAAACGCCATTTCATGTTCGAAGAATAGTAGCAGAGGCCCTTGGAATATCAATTGAGAAAATAAGAGTTGTAAAACCAAGAGTAGGCGGAGGTTTCGGAGGAAAACAGGCGGTACATGGAGAATTCTTAACTGCTTTAGTTACTATTAGAACTGGTAAGCCAGCTAAATTAATATACACAAGAGAAGAAGTGTTTGAGGCAACATACTGTAGACATGCAATGAGGCTTGATGTAACACTTGGAGCAGATGAAAATGGAATAATAAAATGTATAGATATGGATTTATTATCAGACACAGGAGCCTATGGAGAGCATGCACTTACAGTATTTATGGTAGCGGGTTCTAAGACCCTCCCCCTATATAATAAAACAGATGCAGTTAGGTTCGGTGGGAAAGTAGTATATACAAATCACACACCAGCCGGGGCGTATAGAGGATATGGAGCCATTCAAGGCAATTTCGCACTAGAGTCTACCATAGATAAATTAGCAGAAGAAATTGGAATAGACGTTATGGAACTTAGAAGCAAAAATATAATCAAAGAAGGAGACTCATCTCCTGTATTTAAAATAATGGGAGAAGGCTCAGAAGGCGTTGACATGACTCTTGATAGCTGCAAATTAAGAACTTGTATAGAAAGAGGAATGGAAATAGTCAAATGGGATGAAAAACAACAAGTTTATGATGGTGATAACAATAAAAACAATAAACACACTGATAAATCAAGTAAATTCATAGGAAAAGGTTCAGCAATATGTATGCAAGGCTCTGGAATAGCAGGTATAGACATGGGTTCTGCCATTATAAAACTAAATGATGATGGATTTTTTAATTTGTTAATAGGTGCCACAGATATTGGTACTGGTAGTGACACTATCTTATCTCAAATAGCAGCAGAAGCTTTAAATGTATCTATAGATAAAATAATTCCATATTCATCAGATACAGATTTAACTTCTTTTGATTGT
Source organism: Clostridiaceae bacterium (assembly GCA_041821285.1). Lineage (GTDB taxonomy): Bacteria > Bacillota > Clostridia > Clostridiales > Clostridiaceae > JAJBWD01. Next base: position 4,036 of record JBGUER010000050.1, on the reverse strand, counting down.
GGTGCCTATGCATCTAGTACAACTTATATTTCAGGAAATGCTGTTAAGAAAACAGCACTTAAAATGAAATCCGTTATAGAGGAAAAAGCAGCAGAAAGATTTAATCTTTTAAAATCTGATATAGAATTTGATGGAGAATATATAAAAAATTCAAATGGAGAAAATTTAATATCACTTAGTGAATTTTCAAAAGAACTTTATTATAGTAATGGACAAAAACAGTTAATAGCTTGTGAATCTTTTGTAGGAGACATATCACCAGCTCCGTTTATGGCAGCATTTTCAAAAGTTTCAGTAGATATAGAAACTGGGAAGGTAGAACTTTTAGACTACACAGCTATAGTTGATTGTGGAACAACAATAAACCCTAATTTAGCTAGAATCCAAGTTGAAGGTGGGCTTGTACAGGGAATAGGAATGGCTATGTATGAAGATGTTATATATTCAGAAAAAGGGAAAATGCTTACAAATAATTTCTTGCAATATAAAGTACCAACTAGAAAAGATATAAATAATATAAATGTTGAATTTGCAGATAGTTTTGAGCCAAGCGGCCCGTTTGGAGCAAAATCAGTAGGTGAGATTGGAATAGACACGCCACCTGCAGCTATAGCAAATGCGATATATGATGCAGTAGGAGTTAGAATAACCACACTACCTATAACACCAGAAAAGGTATTTATGGCTATTAAAAAGAAGAATGGAGGAAACTAAAATGAAAGGTGACATTAGTAAGTCCATAAAAAGGATTGATGCAGAAGATAAAATATCTGGTAAAGCTAAATATATAGGAGACATGAAGTTTGAAGATATGTTATATGCTAAAACTTTTAGGTCTAGTAAATCTAGAGCTAAAATAAAAAGTATAACCTATCCTGATATGATTGATGGATATTATATAGTAGATAAAAATGATGTTCCAGGAAGAAATATAGTAAAAATAGTGTTAGATGATCAGCCGTTTTTTGCAGAAGATGAAGTGAATTATATAGGGGAGCCTATAGCGCTTGTGGTAGGACCTGATAAAAAAGAAATAATAGATATAATCAGTAAAATAAAAATAGAATATGAAGATTTACAGCCTATTTTAACTATAGAACAAGCATTAAATGCTAAAAACCCAATATATAAAGATCATAATTTATTTGCAAATTATTCATCCTCTAATGGAGATATAGAAAATGCTAAATCAAATAGTAAATACACTATAGAAGGATGCTACGAGACTGGATATCAAGAACAACTATACTTAGAAACTCAAGGAGTAATAGGAGATTACAAGGATGGAAAAATATCAGTTTATGGTTCCATGCAGTGTCCATATTATGTAAAAGGCGCTGTTGAACAATGCATGGGATTCTCACCGGAAAAAGTAAGAATAGTACAAACCACCACAGGGGGTGCCTTTGGTGGAAAAGAGGATTATCCATCTATTATAGGTGGACAAATAGCATGTGCCTCGTATAAAACTAAAAAGCCTGTTCAATTAGTTTTGACACGGGATGAAGACCTAGAAGTTACACCTAAAAGACATCCATCAAAGATAAAGATAAAGACTTATATAAGTGAAGATTATAAAATTCTTGGTTTAGAGTCTGAAATATATTTAGATGGTGGAGCCTATGTAGGTCTATCACTTGTTGTTTTGCAAAGGGCCATGTTTGCAGCCATTGGAGTATATAATATAGAAAATTGTGTAGTTAAAGGCAAATGCATAGCTACTAATAAAGTAGTAAGTGGCGGATTTAGAGGCTTTGGAGCGCCTCAAGCTTTTTTTGCTATAGAAATGCATATGGAACATATTGCCAAAGAACTTGGATTAGATTCATTAGAATTAAAAAAGATAAACATAGTAAAACAATGGGATAAATCTTCTACAGGTGGAATGTTTAGAGAAAAAATATTGCTTCCTGAAATGATAGATAAAGCAATAGATATGTCAGATTATAATGAAAAGAAAAAAGCGTTTAAAGAAGATAGAAAACAAGGAAAACTTAAAGGAATAGGAATGTCACTATTTTTCCACGGTGGTGGTTTCACAGGAAGTGGAGAAAGGGACGTAATAAAATCAAAGGTAAAATTAATAAAAAATAATAATAAAGTAGAATTATTAATATCTAATGTAGAAATGGGTCAAGGTCTCCAAACTACAATGAGAAAAATAGTTTCAAAAGCTATAGATATGCCTATTGAAGATATAATATATAATAATCCTGATACTGACAAAGTTTCAGACTCAGGGCCAACTGTAGCTTCAAGGTCTATAGTTATTGTAGGAAAGCTAGTTGAGGAAGCGGCTCTTAAAATAAAAGCGAGATGGGATGAAAAAGGGAAAATAGAAGTAGAAACTAATTATAAATACCCAGAAGGATTTTTCTTTGATGATAAAAAATTCATAGGTGATGCCTACACCTCATATTCCTGGGGAATAAATGTAGTAGAAGTAGAAATAGACCCTATAACCTTTGAAAGTAAAATAAATGGAGTTTATGCAGTATACGATGTTGGCAAAGCTATAGATGAAAAAATAGTTAAAGGTCAAATAGATGGAGGAATAGTTCAAGGCCTTGGATACGGCGGCATAGAAGTTATGGAAATAAAAGATGGAAAGCTTATGCAAAGAACTAACACTGACTATACTATTTCTACATCAAAAGATGCACCTCCTATTAAAAGTTGTTTGATAAATCAGCCATATGAAGATGGACCATCTGGTGCAAAAGCAGTAGGCGAGCTGACACTTATAGGTGCAGCACCAGCTTATGCATTGGCAGTTTCAGATGCTATGGATATAGAAATCAACAAAATACCAGTAAAACCAGAAAACTTAATGGAGGCATCAGAAAATGAAGATTAAATTTAATTTGAATTTTAAAGATATAGAAATAGATATGGATCCTATGAGAAGGTTATTAGATGTTTTGCGTGATGATTTTAATTTATTAGGAGTAAAAGAGGGATGCGGCGAAGGAGAATGCGGAGCTTGCGCAGTTTTAATAGATGGAGTATTGGTGAATTCTTGCATGTATCCAGTGGCTAAAGTAGAAGGAAGTCAGGTTATATCCATAGAAGGACTAAAAATGACTCCTAAATATGAAGTGCTAAAAGACAGTTTTGAAGAGGCAGGAGCAGTTCAATGCGGATTTTGCACACCAGGAATGATGATAGCCGCTACTTCGCTATTAAAAAAACACCCAAATCCAAGTGAAGAGGAAATAAGAGAAGGAATATCTGGAAATTTATGCAGATGTACTGGATATAATATGATAATAGATGCAATTAAATTAGCTTCTGACAGGGGGGAGGGTCTATGGTAGATGCAATACGTCCAAAGAACTTAGAAGAAGCACTAGCTATAATAAACAAAGAAAGATGTATTATATTTTCAGGCGGAACAGATTTAATGGTAAGAAGAAGACGCTGGTCAGGAATAGAACCTGATTTTGATAAAAAGGTAGTATTTATATCTCAAATAAAAGAACTTTTAGATATAAAAAAACAAGTAAAAGAAAACAGTGAATATTTAATAATAGGTGGAGCCTGTACTTGTACTCAAATAGAAGAAAATAGTTTAGTCCCAAATTATATTAAAAAAGTATTTCAAGATATGGCATCTCCTGCCATAAGAAATATAGCTACTATAGGAGGCAATATATGTAACTCTTCTCCAGCTGGAGATAGCTTGCCATTACTATATGCTTTAGAAGCGGAGCTAATCTTATCAAGTGCGGATGGTGATAGAAAAATTTCTATAGAAGATTTTATATTATCTCCTGGCAAGAATATTAAAAAAGAAAATGAAATATTAAAACAGATAAAAATTCCTTTAAAAGATTATAAAATAAAATACTATAAAAAAGTAGGAACTCGCAAATCTATAGCATTATCTAAAGTATCGTTTGTAGCTTTAGCGCTATATGAAGATGAAAAATTATATGATGTAAGAATTACTCTAGGTTCAGTAGCTCCAAGAATAGTTAAAAATAAAAGCATAGAAAATAAAATAGTAAATCAAGTTAATGATAATAAATTAGAT
>JBGUER010000049.1:0-17639 GCA_041821285.1 Clostridiaceae bacterium | reverse complement strand
GGGGCGTATGGAATAAAACTATCACAGTAGTAAAAAAGAGTAACCTTTTAATGCAAAATATTGAGTGTACTAAGGATTGGCAAATTATTAAGCGGATTAATAAGTCAGTTATTAATTTAATTATTAATTAGGAGGCAAAGTATGAAAAATACATTTCAAAAATTAATAATAATATCATTTTTGATAGCAATATTAGTATCAGCATCTTTTTATGTTTATTTAAAATCACTAGATAATTCAAAAGAAATATTGGATTATACAACTATTTTGGTAGCGGCAAATACAATTCCTCCTAATACTTTAATTGAAAAAAGTATGATTACAGATACTGAAGTTGTTTCAAATCAAATGTTTGATAATTATTTACAGGATAAAACTGATATTATTGGGGAATATACAAAAGAGACTATTTTGAAAGACGAGGGTTTTAGAAAAGAAAAATTTATTCAGGATGAAGATGGAACGATTTCAGTAAAATTAAAAGAAAACGAAAGAGCGGTATCTGTAAATATATCAAGTGAGTCGGGAGTATCTAAATTAATTAAACCAGGAGATTATGTAGATGTTATAGTTTATTTATCTGAAAAAGTAGAAAATCAAGTTATAGTAAGGCCAGATATAACAAAGACTATACTTCAAAATATAAAGATTTTGGCAATAGATAAAGATGTTTCAGCGCAAGATAATGAAAATATAGATGAGGAGATCCCTTCTAATTTTTTAGTAACATTAGCTATAAAAACTGATTATATAGAAAAAATAGTTTTGTCAGAGAGTATTGGTAGTATAACGCTAGCTTTAAGATCTATAGAAAGTGATGACGCAGATACAACGGATGGAGTAGTTTGGCAAGAGCTAACAGTAGATGCTCCTGAAACTGATAAATTAAATTCATCACTAAATGAGGAAAAAGACCAGTCAGAAAAAGAAAACAATTTGGACTTTACTTATTATACAGTAAAAAGAGGAGATACATTAAGAAAGATAAGTGGTGATATTTATGGAAATGATTCTAATTATAAAATGATAATGGAAGCAAATAATATAGCAAATGAAAATTTGATTATTACAGGTCAAGTGATAAAAATTCCCAAATTAAACTAATAGGGCAGGGTGATGCCATGGATAAGATAAAAGTTTTGGTGGCAGATGATATTTTAGAAACAAGAAAAGTTATTTGTAAAATGATTGATATGGAAGAAGAAAAAATTAGTATAGTAGGTGAAGCCTCAAATGGTAAAGAAGTTTTAGAATTAATACCAAAGGTTAAGCCAGATGTAGTTTTAATGGATATAAATATGCCAATATTAAATGGATTAGAAGCTACTGAGATGATATCAAAACAATTTCCTAAAGTAACTGTAATAATAATGTCTGTTCAAGGGGAAAATGAGTACCTTAAAAAAGCTATGTTTTGTGGTGCTAAGGAGTATATTGTAAAACCATTTAATTTTGAGATGTTAATAAATACTATTGTTGCTACTTATAATAAAAATAAAGAAAGATACATTAATATAGAAAATAAAAAAGAAAAAAACAGAACTGCTGAAATAATATCTTTTTTTAGTTCAAAAGGTGGAGTTGGCAAATCCATTTTATCTTTAAACGCAGCAGTAATAGCTAGCAAGGATTTAAATAAAAAAACTTTGCTTTGGGATTTAGATCTGCAATTTGGAGATATAGGGATAATGATAAACAAATATAATCATAAGAATGTATGGGATATAGTAGATGAGGGTCAATTGCAAGATTATGATACTGTAAAACCCTATTTATATAATTTTAATAAAAATTTGGATATTCTATTTGCTCCATTAAAACCAGATAAAGCAGAGTATATAGGGAAAGATATCTTACAAAAATTAATAGAAATATTTAAAAATAAATACGATTTAATATATATAGATACAGGTGTGAATTTTAATGACGGAACGCTATATGCATTGGATGCAGCAGATAAGATATATTATGTTTCAACTATGGAAATTGTTTCTTTTAAAAATACCAAGTTAGGACTTAGCGTAATGAAATCACTTGGATATAATAATGAAAAGGTTAAACTTATTATAAATAAGTTTAATACAAATTATGGTATAAGTAAAAAAGATATTGAAGAAGTATTTCAAGATAAAAAATCTGTTATTATTCCACAAGATGACAAAATAGTTAATATTTCAATTAATAGTGGTATTCCATTTTGCAATGAAAATAAATACTACAAATCAAAATTAGTAAAGAGTATGAAAGAAATATTTGGTTAATTTAATTATTTGTATATTTTGATATACTACATGAGAGGGTGATTGTATGTCTTTGAGTAAGCGATTAGAGGAAATTAAGACGGATGATAAATCAATTATAAAAAATAAAGGACTAGTTGATCCCTATTACGAGCTTAAATCCAAAATTCAAAATAGAGTGATAGAAGAACTTGATATAGATTTTAATTTAATTGCAGATAATAATGAAGAAATGAAAAAGGAAATAAAGAATATTTTGATTGTTCAAGTTGAAAAAGAATCTTTAAATATGACAAATAATGAAAAGAAAAAAATAATGGATGAACTTTTAGATGAAATAATAGGTTTTGGACCTATAACTGAGTTCCTAAATGATAACGAAGTAACTGAAATAATGGTAAATGGTCCAGATCGGATTTACGTTGAGAAAAATGGTAAATTAAAACTTACAAATGCTAAATTTAAAAACAATAATCATGTTATGCACGTTATAAAAAAAATAGTATCGCCTATAGGAAGAAGAATAGATGAAAGTTCACCTATGGTTGATGCTAGACTATTCAATGGTTCAAGAGTAAATGCTATTATTCCTCCGTTGGCTATAGATGGGCCGTCCATAACTATAAGAAAATTTTCAGAAGATCCATTTAGGATAGAAGATTTAATAAATTTTTCTACTTTGAATCGAAAAATGGCAGAGTTACTTAGATTTTGCGTACAGGGAAGATTAAATATTGTAGTGTCTGGAGGAACTGGAAGTGGGAAGACTACTACATTGAATGTTTTGTCATCATTCATTCCATCAACAGATAGGATAGTGACTATAGAGGATTCAGCAGAACTTCAGCTTTGTCAAGATCATGTAGTTAGATTAGAAACAAGACCTGCAAATGTAGAAGGTAAGGGAGAAATATCCATTAGAGATTTAGTTAAGAATAGTTTGAGAATGAGGCCAGACAGAATAATAGTTGGAGAAGTTCGTTCAGGTGAGGCGCTAGATATGTTGCAAGCTATGAATACAGGGCATGATGGTTCTTTAACTACAGGACATGCTAATACTCCAAGAGATATGCTTTCAAGATTAGAAACTATGGTTTTGATGTCTGGCATGAATCTTCCCATTAAAGCAATTAGAGATCAGGCAGCATCTGCTATTGATTTAATAGTTCAACAATCAAGGCTTATGGATGGGAGTAGAAAAATCACGCATATAACTGAAGTTCAAGGCATGGAAGGTGATGTTATAGTACTTCAGGATATATATAGGTTTATTCAAAATGGAGTAGACGGTAAGGGGAAGGTTAAAGGAGAATTTAAATCCACAGGAATAGTGCCTAAATTTTCTGAAAAACTTAAGGAAAAGGGTATAAAAATAACTGAAGACATTTTATAATTTTTTAAAATGGGAGGAGTTTTATGAAATATCTTATATTTTTTATGTTTATTTTTGTATTTATGTTTTGTTTATCTATTTTATATAAGATATTTATTAGGGAAAAACCTATAGATAAACTAAAAAAAATTGAAATGGACAATAAACTTATAAAAAACAATAAAACTATTAGGGATAAACTTAATGATGAAAATGAATTTAAATTTATAAGTAAACTATCTAAACTAATTCCCAATTTAGGTATTAATAAGAAAAAAATAGAGAAGATAGAAAAAGATTTAGTCCTAGCAGATATACCGTTAACTTATGAAGAATTGCTTATAATAAAAATATTTTTATCCTCTTCGCTTTCGTTTTTATTATTTGCAATATTTAAAAATGTAGTTCTTCTAATAATATCATTTATAGTTTTCTGGAATGTATCATCAATTTATATAGGAATGAAGAAAAAGGAAAAGACAAAACTATTCGAAAGTCAGCTTAATGAAGGAATAATGATAATATCAAATTCGCTAAAAGCAGGATATTCATTTTTACAAGCAGTTTCAGTGGTGTGCGAAGAAACAAAAGATCCATTTTCTAAGGAATTTAAAAGACTTTTAAAAGAAATGAGACTTGGTATTGCAGAGAAAGAAGCTCTTTTAAACCTATTATCAAGAGTAGAATCAGAAAATTTGAAATTGGTTATAAATGCTATTGTAATTCAAAAGGATACAGGGGGAAATTTGGCAGAAATATTAGATAATATAGGTGAGACTATTAGAGATAGGGATAAAATAAAAGGTGAACTTAAAACTTTAACAGCACAAGGAAAATTATCAGGAACGATAGTTATGCTAATGCCAATATTTTTAGGAATAATAATATATTTATTTAATAAAGAATATGTGCTTCTTTTGTTTAATACAAAATTGGGACTGATAATGGTTAGCATGACGTTGGTAAGTGAAATCTTAGGGTATATTATTATAAGAAAAATAGTGAACATAGATATGTAATCTGTTGAGTTTTAAATCGCGGCAAACGATACCAGCAAATGGAGACTTATTAAGCTTGATTTATTGGTGTTAATTGAGTTAGTAGAGTTAAATTATAGTGTACAAGCAGTATACAAGTAAGTATACAAGTAAGTATACAAGTAAGTAGAAGTTTGAAAGAGGTGAAAATATGGAGTATGTTTTAGTATTTATTATATTTTTAACTATGTTTATTGTGAGTTATTTTATACTGATTTTTATTTTTCAAAAGAAACTAAAGATTGAAAAAAGGATAAATGATATAAAGGAGTTTAAATCTAGTAATTATTCGAATGTAGATAAAAATACTTTTACAGAAAGGATATTATTGCCAATATATAAATCTATAATAAATTATTTTATAAAAATAACTCCTAAGGGAAAGCTCGCAAATTTTAATGAAAAATTAGAAAAAGCTGGTTTATCTAAAAATAACGATGGAGAAAAGTGGTTGTTTAAAAAAAACATGTTAAGTATTTTATTAGCGTTTATTATGGGTATAATATCATATGTTTTAGATTCTAATATAATCATAGCTTTAATTTTTGTTGTTTTGTTTATGTTTCTTGTAAATTTTTCTTTTAATTTCTATGTTTTAAGAAAAATAGAAAATAGGAAAAAGAATATTTTAAAAGATCTCCCATTTACTATAGATTTAATTACTGTTAGTGTTGAAGCTGGACTTTCTTTTGATGGTGCAATGGCAAGAGTTATTAGTAATTTAAAAGGGGATTTGTGTGATGAATTTTCTAAAAGTTTAAAAGAAATAAAAATGGGAATCGAGAGAAAAATAGCATTAAGAAATCTAAGTAATAGATGTGAAGTAAAGGAATTATCTATGCTAGTTACCTCTATAATTCAGGCGGATGAACTAGGGGTAAGTCTTGGAAAAGTACTAAGAATAGAAGCTAGTAATTTACGAGAACATAGAAAACAAGTTGCAAGAGAAAAAGCAATGAAAGCCCCTATAAAGTTACTTTTTCCATTGATATTATTTATTTTTCCATCAATATTTGTAATAATACTAGGACCTGCTGTTATAAAGATAATAGATATTTTTATGTAACAGACCTTATCACAAGTTTTATATGGCAAAAGCATACGAAAAAAATTAATCATAAATATTAGTAATTAATACAGAACTAGTATAAAGTGTATGCTATAAATTGATTTGAAATATAAGAGAATTAAGAAAATGGTTAATGAAAAATGTTGGTAAAAACATAAATATAAACAAGTGAAATAAGCAAAATAAGTGAAATAAATGAAATAAATTAAATAAATTAAATAAATGAGATGAGTGAAAGGGTTGGATGATATGGAAAAAACAATATTAAATGATGTTTATATTGCAGATACATTTAAAAAGAGGTTTCTAGGATATATGTTTCAAAAAAAACCTAAGTATGATGCTATTTTAATAAAACCATGTAATAGCATCCATACTTTTTTTATGAAATTTCCTATAGATGTAATTTTTTTAAATGAAGAAATGAAAATTGTGAAAAAAATAGAAAATTTACAACCTTCAAAAATTGTATTTCCAGTGAAATCATCGGTGATGGTAATGGAATTTAAAACAGGATCATTTAAAAATATGGGTAATGTAGGTGATGAAGTATTGGGGACGGTTATCAAATATAAGTAAAAAATCAATGATTTCTAAAAAAAAATGCCTGCTTTTTTAGTAGGTATTTGAAATACAAAATAATATATAAATTTTATATTTTAGTTATTGTTTGTTTTTCATCGTATTTTGAAAGAAAATACATAAAAGTTGTTGAAAAAATCATAATTAAACCTAGATATTTCCAAACAGTGGTTATAGAAATATATTCTATTGCATTGCCTATTATAACAGGACATAAAGAGTAACCGGCACCCATAATAAGAGGTAAAATTGAAATCATTCTCCCTCTATGAGATGTTGGAGTATGATTTGTTATAAAATCAATAGGGACGATCAATAGGGACGGTTATCAAAAATTAATATTAAAAGTAGTCATAGAAATAACTATATATATTTATATTTACCTAAAAATTCGCTTTAATCATTATAAATATTTGAGAACCGTCCCCAAATATATTATAATGATATTATATAAGCGAAGGGGATAAAGAATATGAGATATGTGCCTATAAAATATATAAAATCTGGTATGGTTTTAGCAAAAACTATTTATGGACAAAGTGGTGAACTTTTATTAAGAGCGGGGACACCTATTCAAATGTCGTATGTAAACAGAATGGAAGTTCTTGGTTATTCTGGCATATATATTGAAGATAAACTATCAGAAGGAATTTCTGTGGATGGCGTTATTAGTGAAGAATTAAAAATGAATACTGTGAAAACTGTAAGAAATTTCATGAGAACTAGTACAGATTCAAAAAATATTCAGAAACCTTTATTGGAAATTGAAGATTTGGTAGAAGATATTGTAGATCAAATATCTGAGAATAAGAAACTTATGGTAAATATGGTTGATCTAAAAGTAGCTAGTAATTATACTTATTATCATTCTGTTAATGTATCAGTGCTTTCTCTTGTTATAGGAGTAGCTTTAAATCTAGATAAGAAAACATTGTGTTTATTGGGTATATCTGCGCTTATGCATGATTATGGGAAAATAGAAATACCGTTAACTATATTAGATAAACCTGGTAAATTAACAGAGGAAGAATATGAGAAAATAAAGATTCATCCATTAAAAGGATATGAATATGCAAAGCGTAAATTGTTTTTGCATACAGTAGCCTATATGGGAATATATCAGCATCATGAAAGATATAATGGTACAGGCTATCCTGAAAAATTAAAAGGAGATAAAATCTCTTTATTTGGTAGAATAATAGCTATTGCAGATGTTTATGACGCACTAACTTCAGACAGGCCGTATAGAAAGGGAATATTTCAATCGGAGGCTATAGAATATATTATGGCAAATGGTGGAATATTGTTTGATCCAGAATTAGTTAGAGTTTTTTCTTCTAAAATAGCTCCTTATCCTATTGGGACATGTGTAAAATTAAGTAATGGAAATACTGGAGTTATAGCTAAAAATTATACAAATTTTTGTTTAAGACCTTTAGTTAGAGTTGTTAAGGAGAAGGATACGTATATAGAACCTTATTATATAGATCTTTTAAATTCAAATTTGAATGTAACTGTAGTGGCTGTCGAAAATGAATTAAAGGATTATGCAGATAATAATTAAAAAAGGATGGAAAAAATAAATGTATAGTTATAAAACAAAAGGAATTTGCGCAAAAGAGATGAATTTTGATATAGTGGATGGGGTAATTAGAAACCTTAAAATAGTAGGTGGGTGCAAGGGTAATATAAAGGCTTTAGAGTTATTAGTTGAAGGTATGAAAGCTGAAGATGTTGTATCAAAGATGAGAGGAATCCCTTGTCAAGGTGATACTTCTTGCCCAGACCAATTATCAAAAGCTATTGAATTATATATGTAAATAAACAATAAAAGGTTCCGTTATTTTATTTGAATAATGGAACCTTTTTATTTTATCTAGTTTATTTAAGATCTTCACCATAGTGAGAAGTTTTATAATAAAAATATTTTCTTATTATAAACAATATAGCTATGGATAAAATTTCAACTAATAATTCTATACCACTAGAATGGAAAACAATAATTTTACGTGCTACTGCGAAAAGTAGAACGTCAATTGTGCTACCAGGAGAATGTTTTGCCAACATTTTAATGAATTCTATGCCGATAATAAGTTGTATTGCGTCCGCAAGAAAGCTTTCATAAGTGTAATCACCTTGTCCAATTACATATGATTGAAATAAAAAATTAATATCTTTGAATAGCCCTACTGTTGAAATTAAAATACCTACGATTAATAATATAGATATAATTATTTCTACATAACTAGCATATAACGAAATTCTTTTGCGCATCATAATTTTAATTCTCTCTTCTATTTAGATCACCCCTTTTAAAAACTTTTTTACATAATAATATTATCACATTTAAACGTTTACTTCTAGTGCATAATACATATTTGAGAAATTTTACATATTATTACTTATTAATCAAACTGTATCATTAAACATTAATAATGTAATTGCACTATAAATCTATTGATATAAGCCTATTGCAAAACTGTACTATTTATATTGACAAACTGTATCAAATATATTAATATATTATTATAATATAAATATTAATTATAGGAGGCATAATTTATGATAAATTCTTGGGAAAAATTCAGAGTTGGAAAATGGTGTGAAGAAATAGATGTAAGAGATTTTATTCAGAAAAATTATTCTTTGTATGAAGGAGACAAAACCTTTTTAGCAGGTACGTCTAATAAGACAAAGAAAGTATGGGAAAAAGCAGAAGCATTAATAATAGAAGAAATTAAAAAAGGTATAATTGACGTTGAGACAAATGCAGTATCTGGTATTGATAATTTTGGACCTGGTTATATAGATAAGGAAAACGAAGTAATAGTAGGATTTCAAACAGATGCGCCATTAAAAAGAATAATGAATCCTTTTGGTGGATTCAGAATGGTTGAACAATCATTAGAAGCTTACGGATATAAAATGAATGAAGAAATAGAAAGAAATTTCAAAAAATATAGGAAAACACATAATGAAGGGGTTTTTGATGCTTATAGTAAGGCTTCAAGAGTTGCAAGAACTGTTGGCTTGTTAACAGGACTTCCTGATGCTTATGGTAGAGGAAGAATAATAGGTGACTATAGAAGATTAGCTCTTTATGGAATGGATTTTCTAATAGAAGAAAAGAAAAAGGATCTAGGTGAGTTAGTAGGACCAGCTTCAGATTATAATATAAGACATAGAGAAGAAGTTAATATGCAAATAAGAGCTCTTTCTGAAATAAAAAATATGGCTCTAAAATATGGATTTGACCTTTCAAAACCATCAAATACAGCAGTAGAAGCTGTACAAGCAGTATATTTTGGATATTTAGCAGCTATAAAAGAAAATAACGGAGCTGCAATGTCACTTGGAAGAACAACAACTTTTATAGATATATACATTGAAAGAGATATAGCTAATGGTGTATTAAATGAAGAACAAGCTCAAGAAATAATAGATCAATTCGTAATAAAATTAAGAATGGCAAGACATTTAAGAACACCTGAATATAATGAGTTATTTGGAGGAGACCCAAACTGGGTAACTGAATCTATTGGAGGAGTTTCATTAAACGGAAAACCATTAGTTACAAAAACATCTTATAGATTTCTTCATACATTAACTAATTTAGGATCAGCACCAGAACCAAATATGACTGTTTTATGGTCAGAAAAGCTACCTGAAAATTTCAAGAAATATTGTGCTGAAATGTCAATATCAACAGATGCTCTTCAATATGAAAATGATGACATAATGAGACCACTTTATGGTGACGATTACGGAATTGCATGTTGTGTATCTGCTATGGAAATAGGAAAAAGAATGCAGTTCTTTGGAGCAAGAGCCAACTTAGCAAAATCGTTATTAATGTCTTTGAATGGTGGAGTAGATGAACTTAAAGGTAAATTAGTTATTCCTGGAATAGAGAAAATGGAAGACGAAATACTAGATTATAAAAAAGTAAAAGCATCATATTCAAAAGTTTTGAAATATGTAGCAGAAATGTATGTAGACACAATGAACACAATTCATTATATGCATGATAAGTACGCATATGAAGCTGGTCAATTAGCTCTACATGATACAAATATAAAATATTTCATGGCATTTGGAGTAGCTGGATTATCAGTAGCAGCAGATTCATTAAGTGCTATAAAATATGCAAAAGTAAAACCAATAAGAAACGAAGCTGGAATAACTGTTGATTTTGAAACAGAAGGAGACTTCCCTAAATACGGTAACGATGATGATAGAGTAGATGATTTAGCAGTAGAACTTATAAAAGAATTTGCAGATGAACTTAGAAAACATAAAACTTATAAAGATGCTGAACATACTTTATCTGCATTAACTATTACCTCTAATGTAGTATATGGTAAAAAAACAGGAACTACTCCTGATGGAAGAAAACAAGGAGAACCTTTGGCACCAGGAGCTAATCCTATGCACGGAAGAGATGAAAATGGAGCATTAGCTTCATTAAATTCAGTAGCTAAGATTCCATATAGAGGATATTGCCAAGATGGAATTTCAAATACTTTTTCAATAGTTCCAGATGCTCTTGGAAAAGATATGGATACTAGAGTAAATAATTTAGTGTATTTATTGGATGGTTATTTTGCTCAAAGTGCGTACCATTTAAATGTAAATGTACTTAACAAAGAAACATTAATTGATGCAATGGAAAATCCAGATAAATATCCTACACTTACTATAAGAGTTTCAGGATATGCAGTTCATTTTAATAGATTATCAAAAGAACAACAATTAGAAGTAATTGCAAGAACTTTCCATAAAAAATTCTAATATATATAAAAGAGATCTCTTCATGTAGTAATTATACACATATATATGAAGGGATTTTTCCTCTAAATGTTTAATAGTATTTTCTTGTAAAATGGGTTTAAGTGGTATGTAGATTTATTAAGTTAAAAAATGAGGAGGATTAGTTATGATTAAAGGGAAAATTCATTCTATAGAAAGCATGGGTTTAGTTGATGGACCAGGAATAAGAGCGGTTGTATTTCTTCAAGGTTGTCCTTTAAGATGTGCATATTGTCATAATCCTGATACTTGGGATTTTGCAGGAGGCGTTGAATATACTCCTCAAGATTTAGTAGATAAATTAGTGAAATTTAAACCATATTTTAATAGATCTGGAGGAGGAGTTACATTTTCTGGTGGAGAACCGCTTATGCAACCTGAATTTTTATATGAAGCCTTAAAACTTTGTAAGAAGAATGGTATAAGTACCGCTATAGATACTTCAGGCTATGGCAAGGGAGGTTATAAAAAAATATTACGATATACAGACTTAGTTCTTTTAGATATAAAATACGGGGACAGTGAAGGACATAAAAAACTTACAGGAATAGACAGAAAAGGTTCTGATGAATTTATATGTTATTTAAATAAATTTAGTAAGAAAGTTTGGATAAGGCATGTTGTTGTTCCTAAAATAACTGATTCTAAAGAAAGTATAATAAAATTATCTAAAGTTATTTCAAGAATAGATAATGTTGAAAACATAGAGTTGCTTCCATATCATACACTAGGTGTTAATAAATATGAAAGTATGGGAATACCATATAAATTAGAAGGGGTAGAACCTATGGACAAGGATAGGATGTCTGTATTGGAAAACCTACTTTTAGATGAATTAAAGATAGAAAATAAGAAAATGTGTATAAATAAAAAAATGATAGTATAAGTACGGGTTATATAGATTTTATAAACAGAATATACAAATAATATAAGTATAGGCAAGCACTAGTGTTTTCAGGTGCTTGCCTTTGTGTGCTTAATATATTAGTATAGTTTTTTTGTTTGTTATTATTTCATTTGCTTTTTTATCAAAATGATCAAAAGGAATGGATTCTAATATTTGAAATTCATAAGAAAGTGCTATTTTATATGTATTTTCATTTAAATCTTCAAGATATTTGTCGTAAAACCCTCCACCGTAGCCAATTCTATTACCGTTTATATCAAAGGCTAAACCTGGCAATAGTATTAAATCTATATTTTCTTTTGATACTAGAGGACAAGAATTTTTAGGTTCTAGTATACCAAAATAACCTTTTTCTAGATCAGCTGTAGAATTAATACTGTAGGCGCTAATTTCTTTATCTATTTTATTAACTTTTGGTACACATAAAGTTTTATTACTTTTTAATGCCACATCTATTATTTTAAGGGTATCTATTTCGTTATTGAAGTTCACATATGTAAATATAGTATTTGCATTAGTAAATTGGATATTAGTCGTTAATTTATTATAAATGCTAGTATCCCATTTTTTTTTAGTTTCAGTAGTGAGATTATTTCTTTTATTTAATATTAATTTTCGTATCTCATTTTTATCTTTAAAATTCATAATATTTTCCTTTATAAGCAAGAGTATAAGTATAAAATAATGCTATATTTTAGATTTGCAATAATCAGTTTTTTGTTCATACATTCTAGTATCTGCTAATTTTATAAGATTTTCTCCGTTAAAGCCATCGTAAATAGTTGAGGAAATACCAAAACTAAAGCTATAATTTATAATAGAAGTATCAGTGTTAATATTTTCGTGTTGGCAGATACAATTAATTTTGTTGATTAATTCAAAAGGAGGTTCTTTAGAAAACATGATAACTATAAATTCGTCTCCTCCGTACCTTGCGATTATAGCAGAAGAAGGTAAATTGTTTTTTAGTTTTTCACCGAAGTTCTGTAAAACAGAGTCTCCACTTTGATGACCATAATTATCATTTATTTGTTTAAATTTATTTAAATCAAACAGGATCAAATAAAAGTCTTCATTTTTATTTTTAATATAGGAATTTAATAATTCTTCAAAATATCGTCTGTTATATATTTTTGTTAATTCATCGTATCTAGATAAATTGACAATTTCTTTATAGAGTAAATGTTTTTCAATAGATAATGAAGCTTGAGATGCTAAATAGCTCATTAATTCTAAATCAAAGGAATTGAATGTATTATTTTCTTTACTATCTATATTTAATAAACCGTACAATTTATTATTAACAAATATTGGTGAACTCATAGAAGATTTTATTAAAATATTTCTAGAATTATCCAATATGTTGGGAGCTGCTAGGTCAACTAAAAGTTCTAAATCGTTTAATATCAGTGCTTTTTCAATATTACCATTTGTTCCTCTATAGATAAAAGAATCTTCTAGTTTTATTTTGAATTCTTTTGCTTTACTAGGATTAAAACCTACAGAAGACGCTATGGTAAGGGTTTGAGTATCATCTAAAATAAGAATGCTTCCAATAGAACTGCTACTTATACAATTTAAAGCTTTATCTAAAATAAGATTAAAAAGTGAATCAATTTCTTTTATTTCCATCACCGATTGTGATATAGAAAGAATAGAGTCTTTAAGATACAAGGATTTGTTTAATTTATCTTCAATTTTTTTTCTTAAGGATATATCTAGTAACATTCCTGTTATGCCTAATGGATTAGAATTTTTATCTTTTAATATAGTCTTTTGAATGATAACATTTTTATAGGTATTATTTAGTATTTGAATTTTTGTTTCGTAAATTTTTTCGCCATTAGATTCTAAAATAGCTACATCTTGTTTCGTATAGATAGCTGCTAAATCTTTAGGATGCATGTCGTAGGTGCTTTTCCCAATAATATCTTCTGATTGTAGTCCCATTATTTCTAGATAGGTTTCATTACAATATAAATAGACTCCGTTTAAATCTTTAAAAAACAAAGGAGCTGGGATAGAATCGATTAAATTTTTTAAAAAATCAACACTATTTGTTTGAAATAAAATTTCATTTTCAAATTTGTTATTATAAGACAAAAGACATTCACATCCACTATTTTTTAGTTTATTATAACATTTTTTATCATTTTTTGATATGTTTTTTTTAATTTTACAATTGATTTAATGAATGTGAGGGTATAATCTTATATATTAAATGATATTAATATGCATATTAGATTAAAACATTGTCAATAAATTTTCCTTTTTCGTAAAATAATTCGCCATCGGCATATATTTTTCCTTCATTTTTCATGTCGCATAACATATCCCAATGAATAACCGATTTGTTGATACCTCCAGCTTCTGGCATGGAATCTCCTATTGCCATATGGATAGTACCTCCGATTTTTTCATCGAATAACATGTTTTTAGTGAACCTATCAATTCCATAATTAGTCCCTATTGCAACTTCTCCAAAATATGATGAACCATCATCTGTTTTTAGTAATTCAAGAAGAAGGTCTTCACCTTTTTTAGCAGTTGCCTTAATAACTTTACCTTTTTCAACAACTAATTTTATGTCTTCTATTTCTTTGCCAGCATATATACCTGGAAAACTAAAAGATATATACCCATTAATTCCACTATTAATAGGGGATGTGAATATTTCACCATCAGGGAAATTAACTCTACCATCGCAGTTTATCCATTTTCTTCCTTCTGTTTCAACTTTAATATCGGTATCTTTAGAGATTATATGAAGTTCTTTTTTAGAATCAAGATATTTAACCCATTTTTCTTGGTTTAAGCTAATTTCATTCCATAAATCTACTGGGTTTTCTTTATCTAAAAGACCGGCGCTGTAAACAAAATCTTCGTATTCAGATAAACTCATTGAAGCTTCTTGTGCATCTGCATATGTTGGATATTGAGTTCCAACCCATCTTAATGAGCCATTACCCATTTTGGATGAGTACACTTTTCTCCAGCTTTTTTGGCCAATCATAGAATTTTTTATTTTAGTTGAATCAATGTTAGACATGTATTTTGTATTTCTTGTTCCCCATGCGGATATCCAAACGTCAGCTTTTTCTAATGCATATTTGAAAATATAATTTTCCTCCATCAATTGACTATCTGAACTGTTTTTTATTTTAGCTTCAGATACAGATTGAGAAGTTAATATAGTTTCCACGTGGGCACCAGCAATAGTTGCTTCTTTTACAATTTCAGTCATAAAAGGAGATGCCACATCCTCACAAGATACAAAAACAAAATCCCCTTTTTTAATTTTAGTAGAATAATTAACTAATAATTTTGCTAATTTATTTAACCTAATATCACTCATATAAACCTCCAAAATAATATAATAAATGTAATTATATTTACTATTAACATTATACTCTATTTAAAAATAATATCCAATATTGGAGTTGTGATTCAAATAAATAGGAAAGATTAAAGTAATAATATAAGATTTCTAATTATCAAATATTTGTAGTATAATTACGTATATGGCGCGGTATATATAGGGACGGTTATCAAATATTTGTAGTATATAGTTTTACTGCTAAGAATATTTGATTTATAAAAAAATATTAGTATTATATAACCTATATATGTAAATTATATGCAAATATAAAGAATGACATATATATAAATTTATATAAGAGGGTGAAGATATGGAAAATGGAAAACCAACAGATTTTGATATACATTGTTTTCATGAAGGAACTAATTATAAAAGTTATGAATTTTTAGGATGCCATTTAGTAAATGATAGTAAATTACATGGGGCATCTTTTTCTATCTGGGCTCCAAATGCTTATAGGGTAAGCGTTGTAGGTAATTTTAATAATTGGAATGGTGAAAATCATTTTATGATTAAAATAAAGGATTCAGGGATTTGGAATATTTTCATTCCAGAAGTTAAAGAAGGGGATAATTATAAATATGAAATATATAGCAGTGATAATAAAAATGGAGAAAATCCAATATTGAAGGCAGACCCTTTTGCATATTATTCTGAAAAAAGACCGGATAGTGCATCGATAGTATATGATTATAACGGATATGAATGGAATGATAAACATTTTATTGAGAAAAGAGAAAATAGTGATATATATACTAATGCTATAAATATATATGAGGTTCATTTAGGTTCGTGGAAAAATCATGAAGACGGAGAAAATCGTTTTTATAATTACAGGGAACTTGCTGAAGAACTTCCTGATTATGTTAAAAACATGGGCTATACTCATATTGAAGTACTTCCAATTATGGAACATCCTTTAGATGATTCTTGGGGTTATCAAACTACAGGATATTTTTCAGTTACATCTAGATATGGAAAACCAAAGGATTTTATGTATTTTGTGGATAAGTGTCATGAGAAGGGTATAGGAGTTATATTAGACTGGGCTCCAAGTCATTTTTGTAAAGATTCTCATGGATTATATAATTTTGATGGAACTCACCTTTATGAAAACTCAGATCCTTTAATTGGAGAGAATCCAGATTGGGGAACTGCCAATTTTGATTTTGAAAGATTAGAAGTTCAAAGTTTTCTCATATCAAACGCTATATTTTGGTTTCTTATATATCATGTTGATGGTTTTAGGGTAGATGCTGTTGCGAATATGTTATATTTAACCTATGGGAAAAAAGAAAGCTTGAATTTAAAAAATAAATATGGGGGAACTGAAAAATTAGAATCAGTTGATTTTCTGAAAAAACTTAATGAAGCTATATTTAATTATGTGAAAAATCCATTAGTAATAGCGGAAGATTCAAGCACATGGCCTAATCTCACATCTCCTACATATATAGGAGGAATAGGCTTTAATTATAAGTGGAATATGGGATGGATGAATGATATGTTAAAATATATGGAATCTGACCCTATACATAGGAAGTGGAATCATGATAAGTTAACTTTTTCATTATTTTATGCTTTTACTGAAAATTTTGTATTACCTTTTTCTCATGATGAAGTGGTTCATGGGAAGAAATCACTTCTTAATAAAATGCCAGGTGATTATTGGAATAAGTTTGCAAATTTAAGGCTTCTATATGGGTACATGATAGCACATCCAGGTAAAAAACTTCTCTTTATGGGAGGGGAATTTGGTCAATTCATAGAATGGAATTTTAAACAGGGACTTGATTGGGTTTTATTATTATATCCTCAGCATAAAATGATGCATGATTATGTAAAAGAGTTAAATTTCTTTTATAAAGATGAAAAAGCTTTATGGGAAAAAGATTTATCTTATGAAGGATTTGAATGGATAGACCATTCGAATTTTGAAAATAGTATTATTTCTTTTATAAGAAAAGGAAATAAAAAGCAAGACTATTTGATATTTATTTGTAATTTTACCCCTAAAGTTTATTATGATTATAAAATAGGTGTTCCAGAAAAAGGATTCTTCGAAGAAATATTTAATAGTGATAATATTAAATATGGCGGTTCAGGTCAATTGAATTCTCGAAGGATAAAAGTAAGTGAAGAAAATTGGAACAATCAAAAATATAGCGTAACAATAAAAATACCTCCGCTAGCTATGATATGTTTGGGACGGTTATCAAATAAAAGGAGAATAAGAATAGCTAG
>JBGUER010000048.1:0-17666 GCA_041821285.1 Clostridiaceae bacterium | reverse complement strand
ATTTAAAGAAGTACTTATTGAAATAAAAATATAAAAATAAAGATGACAAAAGATACTGCATAAGGATAACAATTATGTAGTGTTTTTTAGTTTAAATAAATATGATTTTTAAAATAAAAGTAGAGGAGGGATAGTTTGAAACCGGGTCAAAAAAATCTTTATAATTTTTTATTAGAAAAACAAGATAATAAAGCTAATCTTGAGGAGGTCGAAAAGATTTTTAGAACTAAAAAAACTATAGTGGAAAAGTGGAGTAAAATATATCCTAAACATTTTTGTGTTATGGATAATTATGTTTTAATTCCAAAGGATATAGAAATAATGGAGAAGAAAACTAAGGTTTCCAATATAGATAATGAAGAATTTAGGACTCAAAGACAGACAATTGTGAAAGATTTAAGAAAAATGCTAATAGGTCCTTTCGATGAAAAAGAGTGTTTAGATAAGGGAGACATACCAATGTCTAAATATTTATCTGGTAAGTTAGTTCCTATTGGATCAACTTCAAGAGTTGTGAATGAAGAAGAGAATAACATAAATACTAATGAATTAATAGAGGGAGAAAGTGTTGATGAAATTATTTTAAATAGAGATCCGTTTAGACCATCTTCTATGGGAATAAGTTTTCAAATAACAGATTTGATTCCTATGAGTATAAATGTAAGATGGGGAATGTATAATGAAGAAAATAAAAGAACACAGATGGATAAAAAAATTTCTGTTATTCCTAACAAAATAAAAAATGAATATATTATTGAAAATAATGGTGAGCTAGAAGAGCCTGCATTAGTAAAGATAAAAGTTAAAAAAAGCAAGGATATTTTTAATGTAAGTATATTTTTAATAAATAGGTATAAACGTAAAGAATACCCAAAGCAAACCGAAGTAATGTTTCAAACCTATTTTAAAGTTATATTACCAAAACAATATTTAAATTCAATGTCTTTAAAAACAGATCAATCAAATTTTTCAGATGAACTTCTTTTTAGTTATGTAAAAGAATATGTAAAGGGACATGGTGTAAGTGCTAAATATACTGATTTAGATGATAAATATTGCTATTTGGAAACAGAATGGTTACCACATTATGAAATTCCATCAATTAAACATAAAGTTATTAATAATAATAATTATGATATGATGGAATTAGCGAAAATGAGTAAAAAAGATTTAATTTCTAGTTTATTAAATATTCCTGAGAATTATAATAATTGGTTAGAAGATCAAACAAAAAAAATAGATGACTTACCAGAACACTTGAAAGCTGTGGCAAATAAAAATATAGAAGATATAAAAATGATTATTCGTAGAATAAATGAAGGTATTTTATGTTTGAACAATGAAGAAAAATGCTTACAAGCATTTAGATTTGCCAATGAAGTTATGTCATTACAAAGAAAGCATTCGATTGAAACAGTGAGTTTTATAAAAACAGGTAATAGGTATGAAGAACCACTTAATGGTAAATGGAGATTATTCCAAATAGCCTTTATTTTAATGAATATTACTGGGGTATCAAATATAGAACATGTTGATAGAGGGATAGTTGATTTATTATGGTTTCCTACTGGAGGTGGTAAGACTGAAGCATATTTAGGAATTGCTGCTTATACAATGGGACTTAGAAGACTTAATGGAATATGGGATAAACCTGAAACATATGTTGGAATTTCTATTATGATGAGGTATACTTTAAGGCTACTTACAGTGCAACAATTTCAAAGGGCAACTACAATGATATGTGCTGCTGAAAGTATTAGACGTAGACATGAAATGATTTGGGGAACGGAGCCATTTAGGATAGGTTTATGGGTTGGACAAGCATCAACTCCAAATTCTTTTGAGGATGCTATTAATACAATAAAAGATATAAGAGAAAATAATAATACAGATCAAAGCAATCCTATGCAGTTACAGTATTGCCCTTGGTGTGGAGAAATACTTACTATTAATGATTATGAAATTTATAAAAAAGAGCAAAAAATTATATGTTCAAATAAAAATTGTATTTTTCATAATGAACAAGGTATTCCAGCGTTAACTGTTGATGAAGCAATTTATAATAATGTTCCAACTATGCTTATTGGTACTGTAGATAAAATAGCTCAGATTGCATGGAATCCAAGAATAAGGGAATTGTTTGGAAGAAAAAATCATTATAACAATAAATCTGGATTTACATTTGAAAAAAATAAAAAGGTGAATTGTAGTTATTTATTACCACCAGATTTAATCATTCAAGATGAACTTCATTTAATAAGTGGTCCATTGGGTTCATTAACTGGATTATATGAAATCGCTATAGATTATTTGTCTCAAAGAAACTGCAATGGTAAAAGTATTGGACCTAAAATTATTGCTTCTACGGCTACAATTAAGGGTGCTGAAGATCAAATTAAGAAACTTTTCAATAGAGGCATTTCTCAATTTCCTTGTGCTGCAATTGATATAAGAGATAACTTTTTTTCAAGTGAAGTTCCCATAACTGAAAAACCGGGAAGATTATATATAGGTATTTGTTCACCAGGTGTAAGTGGGAAAATACATACTGTATACACTTATTCTGCGTTGCTATCAATTATAAGAAATTATAAAGATAAAAGTAGTTTGGATCCTTATTGGACATTATTAGGTTATTTCAATACATTGAAAGAATTGTCAGGAACATCAATGCTTTTAAAAGATGAAATACCCATAAGATTAAAATTGATATCAGAAAGTAAAAATAATTGGTCAGAGTTAAAAATTGAGGAAATGACAAGTAGGATGCAAGCATCGGATATACCTAAATTACTAGGGAAAATGGAAAAAACTATAACTGATGAAAATGTAATTGATGTAGTTCAAGCTACAAATATGATATCTGTAGGGGTTGATATAGAAAGATTAGGTTTAATGGTGGTGCATAATCAACCTAAAACAGTTTCAGAATATATACAAGCTACAAGTAGAGTAGGTCGTAAGTATCCAGGAATTGTAATAACTTTATTTAATTCTTTAAGAGCAAGAGATTTATCTCATTTTGAAGGATTTATCGCTTTTCATGAAGCATTGTATAAGTATGTTGAACCTACAAGTGTTACTACTTTCTCAGTTGGGGCTAGAGATAGAGGATTAACTGGATTAATTGTTGGAATGACAAGACAGAGTAATCCTAATATTGGTGAAGAAAGTATGGCGAAAAATTTTATAATTGACGATGTTTCAAATGATATTATGGAATTTATATTGAGTAGAGTGGATCAAAATATGCAAGATGAAATAAGAGAAGAAATAATAAGTAATTTTAAATGGTGGGAGAATAGAGCAAAAAAATATAGTGATAAATTGTATTATGGTCATAAACAATATGTTAAAAATTATTTAATTAAGCAATATAATGAAAAGACTAAAGATCCAGATGTAAGACCAGCACTTAATTCGTTAAGAAGTGTAGAGTCTGAAATTTTAGTATATGAAGTAACTAAATATGAAAATGTAATTGGTAAGTTACGTCCTTCTCAATTGATAAATTATTATGGACCAGGCTCTATTGTGGATTTGTTAGATAAGTCAGTTATGATTTTAGCTGCAGATTCATGGGGATTCCCCAATGAAAATATAATAGAGGAACCAAGATTGCAGAATCACTTAAAAATTAGTAAATTAAAATTAATTGGTGGTTCATCTAAATATATGAAGATAAAAGCAGTGACTTTCCCAAGGTGGAGAATATGTCCAGCTTGTGGCATTATGAGCAATAATATTTATGATAAGTATTGTTATTATTGTGAAAGAGATAAAGGTAAAAAAGTCAAACTGTATCCATCAAGATTTATAGTAGTATGCGAACAAGGTCATATTAATGATTTTCCATGGATTGAATGGGTTCATAGAGGAATAAAGTGTAGTAGTGAAAACCCAAAATTAAAATATCAATCTATTGGCAGGTCTGGTTCATTATCAGACATACGTGTAACTTGTTTAAAGTGTGGGAAAAGCAATAGTTTAGCGAATATTATGGACGAAGATGAGTTAGCGAAGATTTTACCAAATTGTAAAGGTGAAAGTATATGGCTTGGTAATAGTGTAACAAACTGTTCAGCAAAAATAAAAACATCTTTAAGAGCAGCTTCAACTTTATACTCACCTTTAGTTACTAGTGTTCTTTCTATACCATTACTAGATGAAGAAGAAAATTTAATTAATAAAGTAGAGAAATATAGAGAAGGTATTAATAATTTAATTGGCTCATTAGGTAACTGTGAAGAGGAAAGAAAAATTATCTGTAAAATGTTATCAATAGATGAATCGTTTTATAAACAAATAATTAAAATAATTAACCATGAAGATTATAAATTGAGTTATGATAATATAAGGAATCAAGAATGGAATACATTTATTAAAAACAGTAATAATGATAAAGAAAATACAGGATTCATATCCAATAGTGTTGAATTAAATAAAAATATGAAAAATTATTTTAAGTCAATTATACGTGTTGACAAACTAAAAGAAATAAGAGTAATGCAGGGTTTTACAAGACTGCATTATCCTGATCCATTTTTTAGCGAAATCCCGAAAGGTTTAAAAATAATGGAACAAAAACAAGATTGGCTTCCTGCTATTGAAGTTTGTGGAGAAGGTATATTTTTTAGATTTGATTATAATAAAATTATAAAATGGGAAAATAATTCAAGGGTTAAGGAAGAAGCATATAAAATATTTGATAAGTATAATAAATATAGGGAGTCACTCAAGTATGAAAAACGTGAAATGTTACCTAGAAATATTTTAATACATTCATTTTCTCATATGATGATGAAAGAATTGGCATTTTATTCGGGTTATGCTACTACGGCATTAAGAGAACGTATTTATTGCGGGGATAAGATGATGGGAGTATTAATATATACTGCATCATCAGATTCAGAAGGCAGCCTTGGAGGGCTAATAGAATTAACTAATTATAAGAGAATGGGTAGTATATTTAAAAATGCTTTATCTAAGATGGAACATTGTTCATCAGATCCGCTATGCGTTGATAGGGAATATAATTCATCTATAAATGGAGCTGCTTGCCACGCATGTATGTACGTATCAGAAACTTCTTGTGAATTAAACAATCAACTTTTAGACAGACGAATGTTAAGTCCACTTTTGGGATATGAAGAATTATCATATTTTAAAGAATAATTTTGAAAATAGCCTCATAGTTACAGGGAATGAGGCCATTTTTTATTGTATGTTCTTAATACGTAGTATCTAGCATGGGTTAAAGCATTTTTTTCAATTTGTCTAATTCTTTCGCGTGTTAGGTTATATTTAGTACCTATTTCTTCTAAAGTGTATTTTTTCCCAGAATAGGTTAACCCTATTCTTAATTTTACAATAGAAACAGCTCTTAGATTATCTCTATTTTCTATATATTTAAATACTTTAACCAATAAATCAGAATCAAAAGAATAGGTATCTTCATAGGTCAATTGTGGACAATATAAATTTTCAGGTTCAACAGAGTCAATGATATTATATGAGTTTTTGTTATAATTATCATATCTATATTCATAATCTAATGGGTAAAGAAAAGGATAACTAACCGCAGCTCTAATATTATCGTCATAGATATAAGTATCAGTATTATTCATTGAAAAATACGTATAAAGTTGTTCAAAACTTATATAGTCAATATTCCATATGGTTAAGTTATCATCATACTTATTTATACTAAATTTTTTCCCATTTACACAATCAATTTCATATTGTTTAAGTATACCATTCAATTCTTCAGTTTTATGAATAGGTATTCGAATTAGATCTTTTTTATCCCCGATATATCTTGTAAGCTTTGATTTTAGGTTTATTTGGCAGTAATGATAAAAACTATTGCTTAAAGTAACATCATAGTTTTCATAGGCTTTATTTAATGCAAAATATGATTCTTGTATTAAATCCATAGGGGTAACAGCTGGTGTAGAAAAATTTATAGCTAAATTATATATTAAAAATGAATAATAATACCATGCTGAAATTAATAATTTTTCTTTATTACAAGATTTGAAATAATTGTTTCTTATTCGGTTTTTGTGTATTTTTGAGTCATATGCTATTTTTTTATATATTTCTTCTAACTCAACAACTGGAGTTAAGTTCATTTTTTTAATTTTGTTATTAAATTTTTCACTACTTGAAATAGTATTTGAATTAGTTTTTATGGACTTTTCAATATCACTTTTCTTCCATAGAGTAGGATTAAAAACCCAAAATCCTATTTTTTTTGGATGTTTTTGAAAAAAAGAGTAGGTAGAAAGTGTACTACTAACACTACTTTCAGCACAAAAAGAATTTTTAACAACATATTTTGTGATTTCTGATATATGTAAACCTGAAGGATGGTATATCAATGTTTCAGCTACTAATTGCATTATTGATTTGTTTTTTTGAGTATTTTCTAAGGAAATTCGTCCTATATCTAAATATCGTTCTTGTGCAACAGCTGCCTTAGAATCAATCTTCCCAATATTTATATAAATTTTATCATTTGAAGATGTAAATTCTAATTTTTGACCTGGTTCAAGCGCATAATCACACATAAATTCTTCTAATTGAGAACCATATAATATATTTTTACGTTTATCATAGAAGAAAATATATTGATTATCAATTTCATCATCTAAAACTTGAACTTTTAAAGTATTGTTCATAATCCATTTTATAAAAAAAGTAGCAGTTAATGTTTCCTGAACTCTATCATAATAGCGTAATGTATATACTAGTTTATCATCATTTGAATCATCACTTTTTAAAATAACAGTATCTTCTATTTGATTAGTAAGGTTAAATAAATTGCTATTCATATTAATTAAGGTATCCATAATTTCTTTATTTGTATTTCCGCTTAACCTAAAGGTATCTATTTTATCTGGTGATATTTCTTTTGGTAAATAAGTAATATTATCTGTTAATTCTTCAAAGTAAATATCAGGTATAGCAGTTAGATATTCTTTTAATGCATGGAAATAAGCGGGATAAGCAGATCTATGTATTTCTAATTTGTAAATTTCTTTAATTATAGTTCTTATATGTAATTGTATACCAATGTTATTTTTCAATATTTTCATTATTTCGGCAGTAGTTCTAGCAATCTCTTCTCTTATAAATGTTGTTATTTCTACTTTAAGATCAAAATCAATATTTGAGTAGCCTAATTCTGAGAGAGTAATAGTGCCATCTTTTTTTAGTATAAATCTGTTATCAATATGAGGGATAAATAAAGCATTTTTATCTTCAATGTCAAAGTTGTCCTTAAGTAGTTGGGTTATTCTATTAATAGTTGGTTGTTTAACTAATTGATTATTTAATAATTCAACTGCTAAATCGTTTAATAAATTCCATTCACTTAGTAGTATATAGTTTACGTTATCATCAGTTGTTATAATGCTAAATCGTGTATCAGTATATAGTTTAGATAAGCTAAATGGGGCTTTTTTATGATTATATTTAATAGGAATATAAGTTTCTTTTAAGTTTTCATATAAAGAATCTAATTCAACTACAAGTTCTACTCTACGTTGATAATGTTGAGGGGAGATTTCTATATAATAATAATCTGCATTCAAAGCAAAATCTAAAAACTTATTTGCATCATTTTTATTAATGCCACGACCATTTGCCCAATTCATACATAGGTAATCTAATATCATACTATAAGGCAAAGGACTTCCGGTGTCTGAAAAACACTTATTTATCATTGTTATATTACTAAAAACTGGTCCGTTTTTCATAGTTACACTTCCAATATACTAATTTATTGTGGTACCATATTAAATAATAATTCTATATTTTAATAAAAATACCTTTAATTTTACAATAAATTAACTGACATATATTGAAATTAAAAATTATCCCATATAGATTTATTATAGGCAGACTTACTCCAGTTCAATTAGTATCAACCTTAATTAAAGAAGTATTTGACAAATAAAGTTAACTGTGATATTTTTATATTAAGTGAATATGAATATGCTTTGGTTTACATGCCAAAGTCGGCATTCAAGTAAGTTCCTTATTTGAAATGTAAAATTTAATTTTATAAGCCACTAGTTTAAATTAAACTAGGTGGCTTTTATTTTTTAAAAGGGGTGGAGTTATGAATGTTTTTAGTAATCAAAATGTGTTAAAAGAATATTTAGATTATTCTAAATCTGAAGAAGCTACAATTGTATATTTTGTAAAAAATCTAGTTAATAATTTAGACACTAAAAATAAATGGGTAGATGTTGTTAATTTTGATATTTGGGGTTCAAAAGATAATAAACCTGCATTTAATTATATTATTGTTAAATTGTTTGAAAAAAGAATATATCCTAAGTATCCTAAAGAGGCTGATTTGCAATTGAGAAAAGCTATAACATGGGCAACTTCTCATCATGATATTGAACAGCAAAAAGTTAATGGGATAAGAGGACAAATGTTTTTGATAACATGCTACTTATATGATGAGAATAAAGGAAAGAAAGAAATTAAATATTTTGATAATTGGAATGAAGAATATGGAGGATATGATTTTACTGGTATATCACCAACTACAACAATTTCTCGTAAGGTAAGTTTACAACCAAAATGGAAATATAAAATTACAGGTAAAAAGGAAATTGACGATTCCAGATACCAATATATAAAAGAAAATTACCATCATATATATTCACGTATTTTAGATGAGAAAAGGGTGAAAATAGACTGGTTTTTTGAAAATTATTCGGGAGTAAAAAAACATCATAAAAACAAACATTAAATTACCATATTAGTAGTTAAATTGAAATTTTAATTGTTTAAATAAAAATAGTTATGGTAAAATAATAAGTTGCTATGTTATTAAATAACTAACATTAGTTAATCAAGCGTGAGCGTGATTTGAATTAAAAGAAAGTTTAATGTTACAGGTACGTGCATTTCAGAAAATCATTATATGGTAGATTCAACTAGAAAATTAGAAAAATATTGGAGTTAAAATATCAGTTTAGAATTACTTAATCATTAGAGAATTAATTTAAAATGGGGTAGGCAAAACAAAGAGCAAGTCTCTTTTTTATAGAAATCCCTATTTATAATCAAAATAAAAAGCTAAGGTAAGTGATTTACACCGTTTACCTTAGCTTTTATTTAAAGAATAGATATATTATTTTTTTTGCATTCTTCTATCATATCATCAGGCCATATAGATACTTGAACTTCACCAATGTGGGCTTTTCTAAGGAAAAACATACAAAGTCTTGATTGTCCAATTCCGCCACCTATACTATATGGTAATTCTTTATTTAATATAGATTTGTGGAAGGAAAGATCTTTCCTGTTTTCAGCATTAGCTATTTTAAGTTGTTTTAGCATAGCTTCTTCATCTACTCTTATACCCATAGATGAAAGTTCAAAGGCAATTCCAAGTATTTCATTCCATAGTAAAATATCTCCGTTTAGTTCCCAATCGTCATAATCTGGAGCTCTTCCATCATGCTTTTCTCCTGATTTTAATGATCCACCTATTTTCATAAGGAATACTGCTGTTTTTTCTTTAGTTATAGCATTTTCTCTTTCTTTTGGAGTTAAACTAGGGTACATATCCTCAAGTTCTTGTGATGTTATAAAAAATATTTCGTTTGGAAGTTCAGTATGGATACTGTGATATATTCTATTTACATAATCACTAAGATTTTTAATAGCATTATAAATTGTAGTTACTGTTTCTTTTAAATAATCTTCGGTTCTATCAGATTTGTTTATAGATTTTTCCCAGTCCCATTGATCTACATAGACGGAATGAAGGTTATCCATATCTTCATCTCTTCTTATGGCGTTCATATCGGTATATATGCCACTTCCAGGGTTTACATCATACTTACCTAGTGCCATTCTCTTCCATTTAGCTAGTGATTGTACGATTTCAACTTGTTTTTCATCCATACATTTTAATGTGAAAGGTACTGTTCTCTCTACACCATTTAGATTATCATTTAATCCACTTTCAGGTGCTACAAATAAAGGTGCTGTAACTCTTCTAAGATTTAGTCCATACGCTAGTTCTTGTTGAAAAAAATCTTTTATTTTTTTTATTGCTCTTTGATTTTCCATAGAATCAATAATTGGTGAGTAATTTTTTGGAATAATAAGACCTTTTGTCATTATTTTTTCCTCCTTAATATTTATGTAATTTTACATAGCATTTATAAATTAGTATATTGCATAATAACTTTATATTCAAGTTTTTGTTTATATATTTATCGTCTACTATTTATTTGAATAATTTTATTTAGTAAGAATATATTATACAATTAAGTAGAGCTAGTTTATATATATATTATATTTAAGTGTAAGTAATTGTTAATTATGATACAATTTAATAGAGTGTATAATAAAGTGAGAAAGTATGGCTATAAAGGAGATGATCATATGAATGAAAGAGAAAAAATCTTTAGACAAGAGATATTTCAGCTTAAAGAAAGAAAATATATATCATTAGAAGAATTTGAGAATTTAAGCAATACCTATTCTAAATTTACTACTGATAGACTTGCTTATTTAGAAAATCAAAACAAGCAAACCAGGAATAAAACAGAAAATGTACCTAAAAAAATTAAGGCTAAAACTTCACAAGAAAAAAGAGATAGAGATTTTACCTTGATACTTATTTTAGGCGTTATTTTGGTGCTTTTATCTGGACTATTTCTTGCTACAAGTAATTGGGATATTATGACGGACTTGATGAAAACAGTGGTAATAATATTAGTAGGTGTTTTGTTTTTTGCAGTTTCAGTAATAGCAGATAAAGTTTTAAAAATAAAAAATACTTCTTTTGCATTTTGGGTGCTAGGAAGCTTGTTTTTGCCAGTTGCCATTTTATCAGTAGGTTATTTTAGATTATTTGGAGATTATTTATCTATATTTGGAGATGGTAAATATATATTTGGTGTTATTGCTATTTCTGTTTGTATACCTGTGTATATATATAGTCAATTCAGGTATAAAACAAGATTATATGCATTGATTACTTTTACCAGTATAACTGTAGATGTTTGTTTTATTTTAGGTGCTATCCATGTCAATAAAGATGTTTTTTTCCTTACACTAGCGATGTATAATGTATTGCTTATATTTATAAATACTAAGCTTGGAGAAAATAAACATCTAAAATTATTTATTAAAGACCTGCCTTTATTTTTGAAGATAAATATTATTATTACTACAGTAGCCATGGTTATTTTCACTAATGGTGCATTCTTAAGTGAAAATTTAGGTTCATTTATTGTGATGATTTCATATTTGGTGGTAGCTTCTAATTATATCTATCTCTCTTATAAAACTCCTAATGTTATTTATAATTATTTAGCGCCTATATTATTAATTTTTGCAGCGTTTGAAGCGTATGATTTAATGGATTCTTTAATAGTAAATTATAATATATCTTTTCATTTTTATATTGTAGCTATAATTATGTATTTTTTATTATTTTATAAAAGATGGAAATATACTAAAAATATTAGATTAAGTTCATTTATAATATCCATGATAACTATAATTTTTGCAGTTTTAAATTCTATAATTGATGAATCTTTTGGATTAAGTGTTTTTGAATTTTATGGTGTAGCATTTATTTTGTTTAGCATTTATAAAATAACAAAGAAAGATAAAATAAAAAAATTTCTTATTTGGTCAATTCCATCTATTATATTTTTAGGATCATTGTTTATTTATGGATTATTATCACCTAAGTACACAAATAGTATTTACATGTTTACTGTGCATTGGTTCATTATTATAGCTATTATGTTTGCGTTTAGTGTATTTCTTAAAAAATATAAAACAAAATTTGAAAATAGTTTTTTTCTAGTAGCGCATATTCTTATGGCTGTAAATATAATACCTTTACTTATAGAAGGTGGAGTAAAAGGACATGATATAATGGTTTCTGTTGTTTTACTATTTATGATTGCTATTTATATTATTTCACAGTTAAAAGTTAAAAAAAAGATTGAATATTTCCTATATAAAAATGCTAGATATTTGCTTTATGTAATAATAATGTTTACTGGGATAGTTGGATTTAATCTTTCCGATAAAGCAATTCATTTTGCATTTTTCATACCGATTATTTTTATATTTTTAGAATGGATATTGAGTAACTATAAAAAAGACATTGCAATATCTTTAGATTCATTTTCATTGATAGGATTATTATTTACGATTCTAACTTTTAGTGTAAATTTATTAGGTGTTTGGTTATTAATATTGTGCATAGTGTGGATAATAATGCTTTTGTATGTGAATACAATTGAGAAATGGGAAATCTTAAATATTATTCCCATAGCTTTAAGCTTTGCATGTATAAAAGCTTATATAGATTTTGCTGCTTTGAATACAAGAACTGAGTGGATAATAATGATTTGTTATTTCGCTATTTTGCAAATAGCAGGACAAATTTTATCATCGAAATTTTATGATTATAAGGAAAAATATTTTATAGATTGGTATAGTATAGGAGGCATTATAGGTTTAATAGATGCATGGTTTTTAATAACAGCTTATGATAACCTGGCAATGCAGTTGGTATCGCCTATGCTATTAGCAGTATTTCTTTTATTGCAACTAAAAAGAATAGACAATAAAGAAGCAAAAAGAATAGTTAAAACTTTGATAGGCTTAGATTTAATCATTATAATATATACTACTATAAATTATCTAAATATTTCACATTTATATATTACTGAACTATACACAGTTCCATGGATTATACTGGTGATTTGTCTTAGAAAATATGTATGGATAGACAATAAGTCAATAATGAATACTATAGAAATTGTAGTAATTTCACTAGTATCAGTGTTTTTACTAAAAGATATTATTATTTATGATTATGTAATAGATGGGATAATTCTAGGAGTTTTAAGCTTGATTGGAATGATTTCAGGCTTTCAACTAAAAATTAAATCTTATTTTATTATAGGAAGTGCTGTTCTAATTTTAAATGTAATTATTCAAACTAAAGAATTTTGGGGAAATGTTCCTTGGTGGATTTATCTTCTTGCAGCAGGGCTTGCACTTATAATATTTGCTAGTTTGTATGAAATAGATAAAAATAGCAGTGACAAGGAAAATAAATTTAAAAACAAGAAGGATAAGTTTGTTGAAAAATTCAAAGAATGGAAATGAATTTATCCGCCTAGGGTAATGTCTTGTTTGTTATACCATTTTAATGCTTCGTAGATGTGGCCGGGTTTAAAATCTGGCCAATAATCTTCTACTACATAAAAGTCTGAATAAACAGATTGAATTGGTAAAAATCCGCTTAATCGTTGTCTTCCTCCCCACCTAATAATTAAGTCTATTCTGGATACATCAGAGGACTCTATATTATTTATAATATCTGATTTTTTACTTGCTGAGATATTTAACGCGCTTAAATCCCATTCCCAGCTATAATTAACAAGAAAATTTACTTTGGTTTTACCATTTCCAAAGTTTTTTCTAGTTGTATAATTCTTTAATTCATCAGGAAACATTGGTGATTTATCATTTCCAACTACTAATAAAGATGCATTTTCTTTTGAAAGTAATTTAACAGCATTAACGCAAGCATGTGTAAATGCATGTCTTTGCACTGTTGGTCTCTTAGTATTATCTATAGTAAAACCATAATATGTTATTTCTTTAATGCCTATTTCTTCACATAGTTTAAAAGCGGCTAATCCTGGGTTTAGTCCAGTTGCATATCCTTTTTCTTTATCCATTCCATTTGAAACTGCCCACCTTCTATTACCGTCGGGGATGATTCCAATATGTTTAGGTATCCTCATTAAAATCACCTCCATATTTAAAAGAGTTATTATGTTATTTGATATATTAACTCGATTATATGTAGTATGAACAATAATTTAATTATTTATACTATACCAACAGTTTTACTTCTTCGTTCCATTAAAACTATATCATGCCATATTCCATCTCCGGTTTTTGCTATTTTTTCTCTTATGCCAATTTCTCTGAATCCGGATTTTTTATGCATTGATATACTTGCTGTATTTTCTTTTGTGATTGCAGAATATAGAGTCCAAATTCCATTTTCTTCAGATAGTTTTATTAAGTTTGTCAAAAGAGTTGTCCCAATGCCTTGGCCTTTATATTTTTCACCTATGTAAATACTAACTTCTACTACTCCTTTAAAACAAGTTCTAGTTGAAGTGGGACTTAGTGCTATCCAACCTAATATATTGTTTTCTGAATGTGCAACTAATCTACATGAATTAAGATGGCCATTATTCCAATTTTCCCAAGTAGGTGCTTCAGTTTGAAATGTTGCTATATTAGTTTTTATTCCTTCTAAATAAATATTTTTTACTTGTTCCCAATCCCCTGGTTTCATTGATTCAATTTTATAGTCCATGTTTACCCCCTTTTATATCTATTTAATAATTATATATCTTTTTTAAAAGAATACAATAAATATTTTCCATAAAACAGGAGCTAAAACAACGGTTATTATTCCTGAGATTGCCATAGTTAATCCGCTCATGGCTCCTTCAGTTTCACCTATTTCCATAGCACGTGCTGTTCCAAGTGCGTGAGAAGAAGCACCCATGGCAATTCCTAGAGCAACTTTATCATTTATTTTAAAAACTTTATATAAAATTGGGCCTAAAATTGAGCCTAGGATTCCTGTTATTATTATAGCTACTACAGTAATAGGGGGAAGGCCTCCTAATTGGCTAGATAAAGCAATCCCTATAGGTGTTGTAATAGATTTAGGTATCAAAGACTTTATAAGTATATTGGAAAATCCAAATATTTTTGAAAGAAATATTACGCATAGAATACCAGAGATGGTGCCACTTGTAATTCCTATAAGTATGGGAATTGCATTTTTTTTAAATAATGAAAATTTCTTATACATAGGTAAAGCTAATGCAACTGTGGCAGGATATAAGAAAAATGAGATTAGTTGTCCACCTTTATTGTAATCCTCATATTTTATATTAAATTTTGTTAAGAAAATTATTAATATTATAATAGCTATTAATAGTGGATTAAAGATTGAAAGTTTTGCTTTCCTTTTTATGTACAATCCAATTTCGTAAGCAATTAGAGACGCTAATACGCTAAAAACTGGTGAAGTTATTAAATCATTCATATTAAAATCAACATCCTTTCCGTAAAAATTTAACTACAAATGCTGTTACAATCCAAACAATACAGGTGGAAAAAATAACTATAATAATAAAGGGTATCCATTTACCTTTTAGTACTCCAAAAGCTGTCATTAAACCTACGCCGGCAGGAATAAAGAAAAAAGCCATATTAGATAGAAGAAAATCACAAAGTTCCTGAATCATTTCAACTTTTACAATGCCTATTTGTAATCCTAAAAATAATAAAATAAGTCCGATAACTGTTGCTGGAATTGGTAAGTTAAATATTAGTTCCAATGCTAGACCAATGATATATGGAATTAAGATAATTGTTAATTGCCTTAAATATTTCATTAATTCACCTACTTTTTATATATTTGTGTTAAAAGAATTAGATTATATATGTATACCATTTTTTTATCTATTGGTCAAAATTTTTTTTTGGAAATATAGATATTTTATATAACATTACATCTTTGTAACAGTATTATCACATTCATATGTTAAACTTCCAATATTATTATAAAATAGTATTATTTTAATTTGGAGGATATGTATATATATGTTTGATTTAGCTGAATTGTATGTTTTTTTATGGTTAATATATCTTGTTTTAAGTTT
Organism: Clostridiaceae bacterium; assembly: GCA_041821285.1. Taxonomy (GTDB): domain Bacteria; phylum Bacillota; class Clostridia; order Clostridiales; family Clostridiaceae; genus JAJBWD01. Next base: position 1,893 of record JBGUER010000048.1, on the reverse strand, counting down.
TATTATATTTAAAAAGGATTCAAGATGGATTAATAGAATTTTTGTTTTAATGACTTTAAATTTATCATTTGAGTCTTTAATAAATGCATGGTTTACAATTCATAAAAACAATTTTCAAGGAAAATTAATTTTTGTGATATTATCGGGACTAGATATAATATTTTATTTTAATATGTTAATTTTTATTATTTTATTAACAGATAATGAAAATTGGTTTAATAGATTATGGAAAAAGATAGCTATATCAATACCGATGATAATTGCTATTTATATTTATGAAATTTTAATAGTAGATCCATTGCAATTTGCAAAAGCTGTAAGTGGTAAATATTTATTTGAAAATATATATAATGGATATATTTACAATAGTTATTTCTATTTATATTATGCAGCTATAGGAATAATATCGATATGTTTAGTATTTAGATGGTATAGGAAAGAATCTGTAAAGAGAAAAAAAAGACAAGCTTTAATTGTATTTATATCTATGATATCCGCTTTAGTTATGGGTATATTATTAGATAATTATATTGAATTTTTTACTGAAACACATGTTGATCCTTTGATGGTAATAATAACTGTAATTCCTTGTTTGGCAGTAGCTTATTCAATGAAAAAATATAGGATGATGAATGTTGATCCTAAAAATATGGCTATGGAGATTGCTCAGTTAATGTCTGAGGGAATAATAGTTATAAATCATGAGGGAATAGTTCAATATGCTAATAATGGTATTGGAACAATGCTAGGGTTTAAAAACAAAGATATGGTTGATAAACATATATCATATATTATTGAAAAAAATAATGAAGAATTAAAATTAAAAGATATAAATAGTGAAGAAATCCAAATAAAAACTAGAGACAATAAAATAATTCCTGTTTTATTTTCATCCACCATAGGATATGATGAATTTGATGAAATTTTAAGTATTGTATTAATATTTAAAAATATATCAGAGATAAAAAAAATTCAGAATGAAATTGTAGAAATCAATAATGATTTAGAAAAAAGGGTGGAGGAAAGAACTAACAAACTTAATGAAACTAATGAAAAGCTAAATTCTGAAATACTTCGTCGTATAGATATTGAGAAAGACATTGCATATATAGCAGATCATGATTATTTAACAGGACTTCCTAATCGTAGATATTTAATGAATAAATTTAATGAGATGGTTAAATTAGATGGTAATTTAGCTATTGTGTATATGGATATTGACATGTTTAAAAATATAAATGATTCATTAGGGCATGAAATTGGAGATAGAGTTTTAATTGAAGTTGGAAATAGGTTAAATATGATTATAAAAAAACCTAATATTATTGCAAGAATTGGTGGAGATGAATTTTTAATTTTAATAAATGATTTTCAAAATAGAGAAGGTTTAAGTAAAATTCTTGATGAAATATTACAGTTGTTTAATGAATCGTTTGAATTAGAAAGAGAAAAAATGATAATATCTTCAAGTTTAGGAATAGCCATTTATCCTGAAGACGGTAAGGATTTTGGTACATTAATGAAGAATGCAGATATTTCATTATATAGTGCAAAAGCTGATGGAAAGGCTAGGTACAAAATATGTAATGAAGATTTGAAACAGCAGATTAAAGAAGAATATAAACTAATAAATTATTTAAAAAATGCATTAGAAATGGAGGAAATTGCTGCTTATTATCAGCCTAAAGTTAATCAGTGTACAGGCAAAATTGTTGGATTTGAGGCTTTAGCTAGATGGAATAATAGTGAGTATGGATTTATTAGTCCTGTAAAATTCATTCCTATTGCAGAAAAAACTGGTCTTATAATAGACATTGGAGAGTATATGCTAAAAACTGCCTGTGAAAAGATGAAAGGATGGGTTGAACTTGGTCATACTGAATGGGTAATGTC
>JBGUER010000047.1:0-17988 GCA_041821285.1 Clostridiaceae bacterium | reverse complement strand
AACAATAAGGGCATACTTTAGGTGGAATTATTTCTATTTCATCTTTTGAATCTTCAGAAACTCCCATAATTTCCGGTATTACATCATTTGACCTTCTTATAAAAACATTTGAATTTATTTTTACATTTTTTCTATTTATATCGTCCATATTATTTAAAGTGGCTCTTTTTACAGTAGCTCCTCCAATATCAACGGGCTCTAAAATAGCTGTAGGAGATATTCTTCCACTTCTTCCAACATTCCATTCTACTTCTAACAATTTAGTAGTAGCTTCTTCAGCTTCAAATTTGAAAGCTAAAGCCCATTTAGGAAACTTAACAGTATATCCCATGGCTTCTCTGGTTCTTATGTCATCAATAGCTATAACTACGCCATCTATGTCATAATTTAAATCTTGTCTTATTTCATTTATATATTCAATTTGCTTTTCTATTTCATGAAGTTCTGTACAAACTTCCATATATTTATCTACCGGAAGTCCCATTTTTTTTATAAACTCCATCATTTCTACGTAAGATTCAAAAGTTTTTCCTTCAGTGTATCCAACGTCATAAAAATATGCAGATAAATTTCTTTTTGCAGTTTCTTGTATATTTAAATTTCTTAATGCACCAGCTGCTCCATTTCTTAAATTTTTAAGAGGAACTTTAGCTTCTTCATTATATTTTATAAATGCTTCTTTAGTCATAACAGCTTCGCCATGAACTTCCATAAAAAAACCATTTTCTATTTTAAGAGGAATTGATTTAATAGTTTTAGTTTGATTAGTTACATTTTCTCCAATAAATCCAGTACCTCTTGTAGTTCCTCTTGTCAATATTCCTTCTTCATCATAGGATAGATTTATAGTCAACCCATCAAATTTTTTAGTAAGTACATATTGCAATTCAGGTAATTTATCATCATTATTATTGTTATAATCTGAAATAAATTTCTTGTTTTTATTTAACCAATTTTCTAATTCTTCATACGTTTGAGCTTTATCAAGACTCCACAGTTTCCCTTTATGTGTATATTTTGAAAACTCACCTAGAACTTCATCCCCTATTCTTCGCGTAGGAGAATAAGGAAATATTATATTGGTTTCTTTTTCTAAACTAACAAGATTATCATATAATTTGTCATATTCCTTATCCGAAATAGTAGGATTATCCAAAGCATAATAATTATACGAATGTTTATTTAAGATTTCAATTAACTGTTTTATATTCTTTTCAGCTTCTTTCATTTTTCCTCCTAAGCTAATTCAAGACCTGCTAATTCTAGTATTAAATCCTTTATTCCCATGTTTTCAAATGCTATCTGTACCTTAGTTCTTTCTCCATTTTCAGTTACAGTTATTATTGTTCCAACTCCAAATTTAGAATGTTTTACTTTTACACCTGGTTTTGCATTATCTTTTACAACTTTTTTTTGTTGATTTTCATCACTGTACTCATCAAGACTTGATGTAATGAATTTATTAAAGCTTTTGTTAAAATCAGCATCTTTAATTTCTTCTTTTTCACTTATTTCTTTTTTATAATTTATTTCTTCTTTCCCAACTTCCTTCATTAAGTAATTTGGAATTTCTGCAATAAAATCAGACTCAGTATGATACTCAATTCTTCCATATTGCATTCTATTTTCTGCCATAGTTAGATATAATCTTTCACGAGCTCTTGTTATTCCAACATAGCAAAGTCTTCTAGACTCTTCCATTTCACTTGGATTTCTAAAAGATGACCCTCCTGGGAAAATTCCATTTTCCATTCCTGCCATAAATACAACAGGAAACTCTAAACCTTTTGCACTATGTAGAGTCATTAAAACTACAGCATCTGAATCATCTTTTAAATTATCAATATCAGCAACTAAAGCCTTTGTTTCTAAGAAACTAGATAGAGATTTATCTTCTGTTGAATCTTCAAAATCCACTGCAGCAGAAACCAATTCTTCTAAATTTTCTATTCTTGTTTTATCTTCAAAATCCTTTGAATTTTTAAGTTCTTTTAAATACCCAGTTTCATTTAAAACCGAATTAATAAGCTCTGATACTTTTTCATCATCTTTTATTTTAATAAAACTATTTATTATACTTGTAAATTTACTTACAGAATTTATAGCCCTTTGAGATAAATTGGGAATAGTCTCAACATCAAGAAGTGCATTATATAAACTTTCTTCCATATTACCTGCATATTCAGCTATTTTAGAAACTGTAGCATCTCCAATATTTCTTTTAGGTATATTTATTATTCTTTTAAGACTTACATCATCTAAAGGATTATTTATAGCTTTCAAATATGATATAATATCTTTTATTTCTTTTCGGTCATAAAATCTTAAACCGCCAACTATTTTATACGGTATATCTAATTTTAATCCTTCTTCTAATGTACGAGATTGTGCATTTGTTCTATAAAGAATAGCAAAATCCTTATAATTTCTTTTTTCCTCTTTCATAAGCCTTCTAATTTCAGAAGCTATAAAATTAGATTCCGCTTTGTCATTATAAGATTTATAAAAATTTATTTTTTCTCCATTTTCTGCTTCTGTTCTTAAAGCTTTATCTTTTCTAGTAGTATTGTTTGCTATAACACTATTTGCAGCTCTTAATATATTTCCAAAGGACCTATAATTTTGTTCAAGTTTAACAACAGTAGCACCATTAAAATCTTTTTCAAAATTTAGTATATTTCTTATGTCTGCGCCTCTCCACTCATATATACATTGATCATCATCACCAACAACACATAAATTTTGATTGCCTTCAGCTAAAAGTCTTACAAGTTCATATTGGCATTTGTTAGTATCTTGATATTCATCTACCATTATGTATTTAAACTTTCTTTTATAAAAATCTAAAACATCCTTGTTTTTTCTAAACAAATCCACTGTTTTAAAAATCAAATCATCAAAATCTAAAGCATTATTATTTTTAAGCTTTTTTTCATAAAGCACATAAACATCTGCTATTTTATTTTCTCTAAAATCATTTGCTACTTGTTTTTTATATTCCTTAGCGCTTACAAGATTATCCTTTTGGTCACCTATTTTATTTATTATTTCCTTGTCTGTAATATCTTTTTCATTAATATTTAAATTTTTCATACAATCTCTAATAAGTGCTTTTTGGTCATAACTATCATATATAGAAAAATTCTTATTAAACCCTAATTTATCTATTTCTCTTCTTAATATTCTAACGCATGAAGAATGAAATGTAGATATCCACATATATTCAGCTTTATCACCAATTAAGCTTTTAACTCTTTCCTTCATTTCTCCAGCTGCTTTATTGGTAAATGTAAGTGCTAAAATAGAAGAAGGCTCTATATTTTTATCCTCTATCATGTATGCTATTCTATAAGTAAGCACCCTTGTTTTTCCAGATCCTGCTCCTGCCAATATCAAAAGAGGTCCATCTATAGTAGTAGCACCTTTATATTGTTCATTATTTAATAAATTTTTTAAATCCATAAACTCACTCCAATTTTCTAATCAAATATTTTTTTAATAGCTATATTAAGTATAACATATTTCTTTCCTCAAAAAATCTCATAATTCTATAATTAAAGTTTTCTTTTATTAATTATATCCAAAATCATTTATAATATAAAATAATGGAGCAAAAATCGCCCCATTATTTTTCATCCTCTTTAAATAATCTATCAAAAACTATGTTGTACCCATCACTTCCATAATGCACACATCTATTAACTCTACTTATTGTTGCTGTACTAGCACCAGTTTTTAAAACTATATCTGTATATGTTTTTTTTTCTTTAAGCATTTTTGCAACTTGCAGCCTTTGTTCAATAGACTTAACTTCATTTATTGTAAATATATCTTCAAAAAGCCTATAGCATTCCTCTTTACTCTCCAAGCTTAAAATAGCCCTGCATAAATAATCTGAATCTGGATTTTCAAGTTTTGATTTAAATTTAGACATATTACACCTCAAACCATAAATATATTAATATCTATTATAACATAAAATTTAAAAATAAAAAGCGAAAAGCCAATCCTTGGGGGGGATTGGCTTAAGTTTAAAAATAAAAAGGGGGCTTTTTATTTTTTAATTCAAATAAATTATAAATCATTATAATTTAAAAATCAACACATTTTGAAAGATTTATTTTACTTTTTTAAAATTATGAAATATAACATTCATTTTTAAGCGACTCCAATTCGTTATTTGAAAGTTCTCGAACTTCTCCTCTATCTAATTTACTATCTAAAGTCAATGGTCCAAACTTCACTCTTTCTAAATATAAAACCTTTCCTCCTATAGCTTCGAACATTCTTTTTACTTGATGAAATTTTCCTTCATGAATTGTTACATATGCCTCACTATTAGTGTCAGTTTTATTTATTATCTTTAAATTTGCAGGAAGACATTCATAACCATCATCAATAATTATTCTAGATTTGAATTTTTCAATATGTTCTTCATTAAGTTCTATATCTACACGCACATAATATACCTTATCAACGTGATATTTTGGAGAAGTAACTCTATGATTTAAATCTCCATCATTTGTTAATATAAGCAAACCCAAAGTATCCTTATCTAATCTTCCCACAGGGTACAAATTATAATGCTGATAACTATCAGGTAATATATCTATAACCGTTTTATCATAATTATCATAAGTGGCAGAAATTACTCCCATAGGTTTATTCATCATCAAATATATGTTTTTTTTATATACTAGTTGTTCTCCCGCTATTTCTATTATTGCTTTTTCAGGGTCTATTTGAACTTTAGGATTTTTTATAATTATATTATCTACTGTAACTACACCTTTTTTTAATATTTCTTTAACTTCTTTTCTAGAACCTATCCCCATATTTGAAAGGACTTTATCTATTCTATCCATAATACCTCCTTAAAAGAAAAACAGTTCAGTTGAACTGCATAATTATAAAACTAAAATCTTCAAAACAGTAAAACTTTCATAAGATTTGCTACTTTTTTCACTTTTAACCAATGCCAATACTTCATATTCCCCTATTTCATGTGGTATATAAGAAAAATAATTTCGAGGACTATACTCTTGTTTTAAAATCCATTCATTTTTTCCCATTATATAAAACTCATACATTAAATTTTTGCCACCATTTGATTCTAAATTAAAGGAAACTAAATCACCATTTTTAATATCTGTTTTATCACATATTAACCTAGTATTAGCTATAGGATAGGATTCTACTACATTTATATTTATTTCTTTTTTACTGTCATAATCATTATCACTATCTTTATTTTTACAATATACAGTAATAGTATACATTCCTTCTATTTTAGGCAAAAATTTAAACTCTTTTTCAGAAACATATTTATTTTCTTCTATTTCTTTATTATTTATTTTCACTTTATATTTTATAATAGAATTCTTAGTATCTCTAATTATTATTCTAAAATTCATTTCTTCATTTACTAAATATATATCCTTTTTTTCTATTAAAATATGATCTATATTAGCAGGTACAAAAGAATTTACATTTATATATTTTACACTATGTGCATCATATTCTTTTTCCGAATATTTATCTTTAGCCATTACATTAATTTCATATATTCCTTTATCTTCAGGTACAAAATTAACATAATTACAAGTTCCATAGGATATTTTATCTATTATTTTACCTTCTTTAGAAACTACAAACGCATATCTTAGATTCACTCCGCCTTTTGCAAAAACCTTTATATTTATTTTATCATTTATTAAAACATAATCATCACTACTTAGTACTATATTTTTTATTTCTACATTTTCTGATACATCATCTTTTATTGTATGCAATAATTCTCTTTTTTCTTCATATTCCCCAGGAAAAAATTTATCCTTTACATATAATATAAATTTATAATCACCACTTTTTTTAGGAGTCCAATCAAAATTATTACTTTTAATATAAGAAGAATCTACTGTTTCCTCTCCTTCAATTACAAATCTATAAGTAAGTTCATTTCCTCCAGTAGCTACAGCTTTTAAATTTATTTTTTTATTTACTCCAGAAAGGGTACTTATATCTGTAGTAAAACCTAATATATTAATTTTTTTATAGGGCTTAACTGAATAATTTATTACAGCTTGGTCATGTTTTTCTTCTAATGAATTAATATCTCTTGCATAACAAACAATTCTGTAATTCCCTACTTTATCTTCTTTATAGGACACCATACTTTTTGTAGAATAATCTTCAAGCAAAATATGTCTTCCTTGACTATCTATTTTGAAAAATTTATATAAAACTATACTATCTTTATTTTTTACCTCAACTTTAAATATCAATTCATTTCCAACTATCAAATCTGGAGTCAAACAAATAAAACTCTCTATTTCAACTGGTTCTATTTTTCCTCCATTTATTTGAAGCTCTGAATCATTACAATTTAAAAAGGCAGAGTCAACTATAAAGCTTTCTCTTGTTACATAATCTAAAGCTTTAGTACTATCCTCATGTTTAGCTTGAATCATTATGGTATACTCTCCAGTCTCTTTTGTCTTCCAAATAAGTTGTTTTTCTTTTGAATAACCTCTTAAAGTTTCCCATTTACCATCATAACCTACAATAAACTTATATAATAAATTTTTATCAGGTGTTTCGATAATTTCAACAAACATGCTATACATAGCATTTTCATAACTTTTCATTTGTATATTTATCTTTACTTCATTCATATTTTCACCTTTTCCTAATTTAATAATTTATTTTATAAATTAATAATGTATAATAACAATATAAGCACATACTAACTTTTTAGGAGGATAAAATTTTGTTACTATTAAACGCACATCTTCAAAGCTTAAACAAAATTAAATTATTTGCTCAAGACATAGAAGAAAAAGAAATAAATAGCATTCAAATATATAATAATCGTTCTATTAATATTATATATTATACCATATACAAAGAATATGTAGAGTTAATTTTAGAAGAAAATATAAATATCAAGTGTTTAGGTAATATATTATATAAGGATCAAAATAAAGAAATACTATGCAGGGATTATTATAAAACTTCAGAATTTAACGATAAATATTATTATTCTGGTTTGCTAGGTTCCACATATAGTAAAGAAGCCACTACATTTAAACTATTTTCTCCACCAGCTAGCTATGTAAATTTATTATTATATAGCTATGACCAAGGTGATAATCTAATAAAAAAAACTAATATGACTGAATCAAATGGTATATTTACCTGCACTATTTACGGAGATTTAAAAGACTTTTTTTATCTTTATGAGATTTGTGTTTATGACAATGTAAATCAAGTAAACGACCCCTATGCTAAAGCTATATCCATAAATTATAATAGAAGCGCTATAATAGATTTTAAAAAAACAAATCCAAATAGTCTTTTAAAAAACACCGTAGCCCAAAATACATCTACATTAGATTCTATTATTTATGAGCTAAATATAAGAGATATATCTATAAATGAAAATAGCAATTCTATTAACAAGGGAAAATTTTTAGCACTTACAGAAGATACATATTCACTAAAAGGATATCCTACTGTTCTAAACCATATAAAAGATCTGGGAGTAACTCATATTCAATTAATGCCAGTATTCCATTACTCAAGCAAAAAGGTTGACGAAAAAATTCCTTTCGAAAAATATAATTGGGGATATGATATAGATAGTTATTTTGCTTTATCCGGAGTATATTCAAATGATCCATATAATCCATCTTCAAGAATAATAGAATTTAAAACTCTAGTTAATCATCTTCATGAAAATGGTTTAAAGGTAAATTTAGATGTAGTATATAACCATATTTTTTATGCTCCAGATAGTGATTTTCAAAAAATATTTCCCGGGTATTATTATAGAATAGATAATAATGGCAAATTGGAAAATGCTAGTAATTGTAGCTGCGATTTAGCTTGCGAAAATAAAATGGTTGAAAAATTAATATTAGATTCTCTTGAATTTATGGTAGAAGAATATGATGTTGATGGATTTAGATTTGACCTTATGGGACTACACAACATAAATCTTATGAAGAATATAATTAAATTATTCAAAAATTACAATAAAGAAATAATGTTATATGGAGAAGGATGGGATTTAAATAATAGCGTTCCTCATAGTTTAAGACCAATACAAATTAACGCTGAAAAAATGAAAAAATTTGGATTTTTTAACGATACTTTTAGAGACGCTATCAAAGGAAGTGTATTTTTTGAAGAAGATAAAGGATTTATTAGTGGTAAACCTTATGTAGAAGAAGCAATAAAAAAATCAATATTAGGTTCGAATTTTAAATACCAAAATCCAAATCAATCCATAAACTATTTTTCTTGCCACGATAATCACACCATTTGGGATAAGCTGGAAATATCTAACAACTCAGATGACATTAACACAAAAAAAGATATGGCAAAACTTGCATTCTCTATAATGATGTTTAGTCAAGGAATCCCATTTATTCATTCCGGGTCAGAATTTTGCAGAACTAAGTTTGGAATAATAGATAGTTACATGTCATTAGATAGAATAAATTCTATTGATTGGGATAGAAAAGAAGATTTTATGGATGTTTATAACTATTGCAAAGGACTTATTGCTTTTAGAAAACAGCATACTGCATTTAGAATGAATAATTTTAAAGATATAAATGAACATATAGAATTTTTAAATTCGCCTTTAAATTCAGTAGTATATCATATTAAAAATAATGCAAATAATGATGTTTTTAAAAATCTAATTATTATATTTAATGCAAATAAATATAGTGAAGAAATATCTATTCCTTTTAATAGCTACAATATAGCATTAGATAAATATAAAAATATAAGTAATACAACCAGTTTTAATGGTGATAAAATAAAGGTAGAAGGCTTAAGTACTACCATCCTTTATAACGAATAAAAACAATATATATCACACAAAATACTCTAAGGAGTGTGATATATATGAAAGAACTGAATTTGTATGACCCAAATTATACCTACAAAAAACATCCTATAAAAACAGGAACATCTAAAAAAGGTTATCCTATTATAGAACGAATGAATAATGGTCTATTATTTCCTGAAACGCCTAAAATCGACGTGGATATGGAAACAGAAAAAATAAAACCCTAGGTAACTCCTAGGGTTTTATCAATCTCATTAAATTTCTATAAAATCGCTCTTCATCATCTTGAGTTCTTTTTTTAGGTCCTTTTGTTCTTTGTTTTGATTTTCTTGCTTTTGCACTTAAATGTCTTTCTAATAAAAGTTTATCTATATTTTCATTTGTATATATAAATCCCTTTGGGCTTATAGCAAGGCATCCCTTTCCTAAAACTAAGGAAGCCAATCCATAATCCTGACTTATTACAATATCACCTTTTGTAGCAGCATTTATTATTTTCATATCTACACTTTGATACCCACTATCAAAATATAAAATTTCACTGTATTCACTGGTCAATATATGGTTTATATCACAAAACATAATAACTTCTATTCCATTTTCTTTCGCAGCTCTCTCTATTACATTTTTTGATGGACAAGCATCTGCATCTACTAAAATTCTCATTATTATAGTCTTTCTTCTAAATCTCTTTTCAAATCCTCATATCCTGGTTTTCCAAGAAGGGCAAACATATTCTTTTTATATGCTTCAACTCCTGGTTGATTAAATGGATTAACTCCTAATAAATATCCACCTATAGCACAGGATTTTTCAAAATAATATACTAAATATCCGAAATAATATTCATTTATTTCTGGTACATTTAAAATCATTACAGGAACTCCACCATCATGATGAGCTAATACTGTTCCTCTAAATGCTTGCTTGTTTACAAAATCCATGGTTTTTGAAGCTAAGAAATTCAAACCATCTACATTTTCTTGATTTTCTTTTATAACTATTTCTCTTCTTGGTTTTTCAATATTAATAAATGTTTCAAATAATATTCTCAAGCCATCTTGTATATATTGTCCCATTGAGTGTAAATCTGTAGAAAAATCTGCTGCTGCTGGGAATATTCCTTTTTGATCTTTTCCTTCACTTTCTCCAAATAATTGTTTCCACCATTCACCAAAATAATGAATTGAAGGTTCAAAATTTACCATCATCTCTGTTGTCTTACCTTTTTTATATAAAGAATTTCTTACAACTGCATATTTATAGCAATCATTTTCTTTTAAAGATGGATTTGAGAAATCTGAAACTGCAGCTTGAGCGCCTTCCATTATTTTATCTATGTCTACTCCTGCAACTGCTATTGGTAAAAGTCCTACAGCTGTTAAAATAGAATATCTTCCACCTACATCGTCTGGAATAACAAAAGTTTCATATCCTTCTTTATCTGCTAAAGATTTTAATGCTCCTCTTGCCTTATCAGTAGTTGCAAATATTCTTTTTTTAGCTTCTTCTTTGCCATATTTATTTTCTAATAGTTCTTTAAACATTCTAAAAGCTAAAGCAGGTTCTGTAGTTGTTCCTGATTTAGATATAATATTTACAGATATATCTTTTCCTTCTATTTTATCTAATAAATCTGCCATATAATTTGAGCTTATATTGTTTCCACAATAATATATTTCTGGTTCACCTTTTTTGCTATTAAAACCAGGTGTAAGCATTTCTATAGCTGCTCTTGCTCCAAGGTAAGAACCACCTATTCCAATAACTATTAAAACCTCTGAATTTTCTCTTATCCATTTAGCAGAATTTTTTATTTTATCGAATTCTTCTTTATCATAATCATTAGGAAGATTAACCCATCCTAAAAAATCATTACCTACTCCTGTTTTGTTATGAAGCATTTCGTGTGCGAATTTCACCATTGGTTCTAAATTATCGATTTCTTCTTGATTTAAAAATGGTGCAGTATTAACTAAATTCAAACTTACCTTTTTCATTGTTCATTCCTCCGTTTTTCATTAATTTAGTTTTTTATTTTTAAATTCTAAAATTAAAAATTTTAAAGCTTCTTCCACTGTTTTATTTCTTACTTCTTGTCTATCACCATGAAGATTTAACTCCATATATTTTGAAATGCCATTAATATAAAGTCCTACATAAACTAGACCTATTTTTTTATTAGCAGTTTCACCATCTGGTCCTGCAAGACCTGTAGTAGATATACCTATAGAAGAATTTGTAGCTTTTGCTACACCTTCAGCCATTTCTTTAGCTGTCTCTTTGCTTACTGCTCCATATTTCTCAAGTGTATCTTCCTTAACACCTAACCTTTTCATTTTAGCTTCATTACTATAAGTAATAAATCCTTCATTAAAAGATTTGGATATTCCAGGATAGTTTATTATTATTCCTGCTAAAAGTCCTCCTGTACAAGACTCTGCTGTTGATATTGATATATTATTTTTTGTTAATATATCTCCTATTTTATATTCTAAGGAGTTATTTCCCATTTTCTCACCCCTAACCATTTTGTTCCTTTATAGTTTATCACAAAGGAAAAATATTTCAATAGTACTACTAGTATAAAGAGCTTAATTTAGTTCAAGCTTTTCTATGAATAAATCAATTTGACTTTCAGTAGGTTTTGTATTAAGTTCAACAACTAGAACCTTCTTTCCATACATTGCTACATATCTAAATCCACCATCTTCATATATTTGTTTATATACTTTATCTGCTTTCCAATAAGCAGCATCTTCTTCTATTAAATTTATATGGTATCTAGAATTAATCCATTCTTTATCCATATATTTATCTATAACCCACTGATATTTGCTTTCAAAAACTTCATAGGATATTCCTTTTTCCTCTGGATTAGTCGTTGTAAAACAATAATCTGAATATGAAATATGCTGTGCAAATATAGTTTTATTCTCATACTTTATTGAATTTCTATGACCATTAGCTTCTATTCCAAAATCTTCAAGAGTAATAGGAACTACATCATGATGAATTGATGTATATACAATTCCACCATCCTCTTTATAAGTAATACTCTCAGCATTATCATCATGAATTACATTAAATAAAGCAAATGATATAAACACACCTGAAATAATAATTCCCATAAAAATACCTACTACCCAAGTAATAATTCTATTTGTTTTTGCTGATAATTTTCCATGTTTTATAAAATAATTTAAAATCAACGAAAATAATATTATACCTATTATCATACCCATAAGTCCTAAAATAAAAACTCTTTCCTTAGAATCTATAATTGGTAAAGAAAGAATGGTTAAAGATATCAAAAGTAAAATAATATTTATACTCCATATTATTCTAAAAGCTTTTATTGATCGATATTTAAGCATTTTCCCTTTTTTTATCCTTGATTTTGACTGAATATACCAAAACAAGTAATCCATACTGTTACTTAATGAAAATATTAATAAAACAATCCATAAAAGAATACTGGATATAGCCATATATGAAGATATAAAATATGAAAAATTACTTGTTTGCATACGCACACTCGTAAAACCCATAATTGGAATTCCAAACCAACTAAAAATATTTCTAAAAAGCATATTTTTATTTATAATTTTAAGTTCTAATTTTGGCTCTGTTTCAATAGGAACAGTATCCATATTATCTGAATAAAAAAATTGCAACTTCCCATTATTTCCAATATACTGCCAACCTGCTTTCTCGCAATAATCAATATAGGTAAGATTTTCATCACATTTAAATGAATCAAATTCTGATGCTTTATCAAATATCTTTACAGAAAATTTTAATTCTACAGGCTCACAATGCGTAAATATAAATTTACATCTTTTTACCTCATCAAGCATCCAACCATTCATTGCCATCTTAGCTAAAAATTCCTCTACAGCAGTAAATTCATGCAATTGGAACAAAAATATTTTAGATAATTTACCATCTCTCCTTAACATATTTATTCATCCCCTTCTAAAAAATCTTTTCCCTCTTCCACAAGATTTTTTAATCTTTCATATTCTGTCTTTAATATTTTTTTACCATAATCTGTTATTATATAGCTCTTCTTTCGTCCTTCAACTAAGGTTTCTCTAATTATTTTTGATTTCACAAATTTGGCTAGCAAAGTATATAAAGTTCCTGGCCCTACGGAAATTCTCCCTTTAGATATAAAATATACTTTTTCCATAACATCTACCCCACAACATTCTTCTGTTAATGAGAGTAAAATATAATACATTTGTTCTGTTAGAGTTTGAAATTGTTCTCTTGGCATTTTATCACCGCTTCCTAATATCGATATACAATATTGATTATCGATATTATAGCATCTACTTATCATATTGTCAAATATTATGAAATAAATATTTTAGATTGTAGACTTTCCATTTTATGAAAGGTAACTGTTACCTTTCATAAAATACCTTTTGATATATATTTTAACAACTACATAATAAACACTTTTTAACTTAAGTACTGGGTTTGTATCAACATCAATGTCTATATATTCGCTAATTTTTTATCCCTCTTTGTGAATACATGACTAAGTTTTTATTTATCATCATACATTTATATTGTTAAAAACTCCACCTTTATATTAATTTAACACATAGTATTAATTCTAATATACTAAAAAAGGCTATGTTAAAGAATAGTGTTGATAATATGACAACTTTTTAAGGGAGGTCTTTTAGACTTCCCTTAAATGGCATTTAATAAAAATTAAAGATTATATTTATACTCCGCATATTAGCAGTTTATTGCACTGTCTTTTTTTGTAGAAAGAATTCCCCATATGGTTATACCTACAGCCATAAGGATTGAATATAGTATAAATAGTAAATATGGCACAGCACTACCTTGATTATATTTTGGACTTATCAAAAAAAGATTGAACCATAAATTTCCTGTAAAATGCCATATTGAAGCTGGTATAACATTGCCTTTTGATTTTTTAGTTAGCCAGTAATAACCAAAACTCTCTGCAATACATCCAAGTACAAATAAAATTATTGGTGCTGACATAGTTCCTATTAAGAAGAAATGATAGTGCCATAAAGCCCATATGCAACCCAAAAGTACAGGTGTTATTAAGTGACCACAATATTTATCTAATTTTTCTTGTAAAAATCCTCTCCATCCAATTTCTTCTGCAATCAAAGCCCACATAACTATTATCAGTTTTTTTGTAGTAATACTTGTTATAAATGGAGTACCATCGACAAAAATCAGCAATGTTAACTTGGTGGTAGTTAATACAGTTAATGGTAGCATTACTGCTAATACAATGTAACGTATTTTAATATTATCAAAATAGCATTTTTTTAAAAATACCCCTATAATTCCACTGCCACCCAAAATTGCAGTTACAATCAATGCTGAAAGCGTTGGTGTCATTGCTTCGATGCCATATAAAATAAAACTCAGCGTTCCTGATTGAAATATGCTAAAATTCTTAACCAAGAATACGCATATTAACGGTAGCCCAAATACAAAAATTAAAAACAGGAAAACACTTCTTTTAATAGTTTCATCCTTCATATTGGTGTCCCCCAAATTATATAAATAATCTTCATGGTGCAATTTTGTACCACTATGCTCTTATTCAATTATTTTTAGAATTGTAGCCTTTATATTTTCCATATTCGATTTTAATATTTCCCATGATTTCTAAAACAGTTACTGCTGTGATTGTTCATAACTCCTATAGCCTCTAAATAAGAATATGTTGTAACACTACCCATAAATTTAAAACCACGCTTTTTAAGATCTTTTGAAACTGTATCAGATAAATCGTTAGTTGCAATTTTTTTATCTAAATTTCCAAGCAAAATTTTATTATCTGTAAATGACCATATATAATCACAAAAGCTGCCAAATTCCTTTTGAACCTTTAAAAAAGACTTCGCATTTTCAATATTTGCTAGTATCTTTGATTTATTTCTTATTATATCTTTATTTTCCATAAGTTCGTCTACTTTTACTTCAGTGTAGTCTTTTATAAGACAAGGATCAAAATTATCAAATGCCTTTCTAAATGATTCACGTTTTTTTAATATAATAAGCCATGACAATCCACAATGAAATGACTCAAGCAAAATCATCTCAAACAAGTATTTATCATCGTATGATGGTATACCCCACTCATTGTCATGATACTCAATATATATTTCATTTTTTTCTAAATTCGGCCAGTTGCAACGTATTTCATTCATTGTTTTTTCTCCTAAATTTTAATATAATAATTTTATTATTTACCTAATTTTTCAAGAATATCACAGCTTTATACTTACCAATACATTCTTCTAGATAATAAAATTTTCAATTAATTTCAATTTTATTCACCCAATTACTAAATACATCCATAAGCTTATGAATCACACCTAAATTTATTATCATAAATATTAGTGAAAAAATAGAGTACATAATAACTGTCCCCAATGTGACTAATTCTAATATATTCTTGATAATATAAATACAGATAGGCAAGCAAATGATACTTGTAACTATGGAAGGTACATATTTTCTTACTATTAATGTTTGCAAGCAATGCACTACTAAATGAAAAGTAAATGCAATAAACAGGCCCAACCATAGAGAATACCACTTGGTTACATATGAAATAATTGTAATAATGCTAATTATAATAAATTCTTCTGCTACTCCAAGAGCAAAAGAAGATGTTGTAATATTATCAAAATGAGGTAATAGCTTTTTTGATAAAGAAGGAAATCTTTCTGTTAAATAATTCCTATTCCTATCTATCCATATTTTCATAAAAATTATTTCTTCAAAATCATGGAAAATAAATAGCATAGGGAAAAGCCATAAAATCACTTGAATGTTATTCATTTATAATCACCTCTTTACATCCTATTAATAAAATAATATTCTCTATTTACTTTAAGCTAAAAAATGCAACAAAAACGTAATAGTGTTAGTACCATTACGTTTTTAATTTTACATCATCTACCATATTTTATCAATATAACTATTTTAATCTATTTCTAATATTTTTTCTTCCTTGATAGACTCCTCTATTAACATAGTTTCTAATAATAAATATAATTCCTCTCATGACTTAGGTATTGTAAAAAATTATTAACTATATACTAACACAAATAAGGAAGCAAAGTATGTTCATAAATTATACCTTACTTCCTTTTGCTTTTTTGAAATATTAACCTTAATCTTAATGGATTATCAACTACATCAGCTACATCATACAGAAATTATTCAGCCAGTTCTTACCAAAAACATTGTTGTTAAATTGTCAAAATACATAAAGCCCATATTTCTTGGTAATTAAACTGTGGTAACAGATTAACTAACAAGTAATTTGTTACTAACTATATATGTTCTAGTATAATTAAAAAAGAAACAACATTGTATATATTACTTATATCAACAATCTAGATAATTTGTCACGAAGCTGATCATCAAAAATATCCGGCTCATTAAATACATGATTCCATGAGATATTCTTATAATATTCATGAGGTTGCCATGGTGCTTCATCATTAAAGCTCCCAAGATATAAAAGCTTATCCTCTAAGATCGTAAACTCTAATCCATGCTCAATTTCCCATTCACAATTACATTCCATATGATATCCGACTTTTGATTCATCTTCCGGCTCATTTATTATCAGAATTTTAGGATAGACATATTTTAATACATCTCTTTTTTCATTGATTTCTGGAATCGCTGCTCCGACATCATCAGAAAATTCAAAACAATATTTAATTGCAGCTTCACAAAATAATTCTATTATTTCATGATTAAAGCTATTCAAGTGACCGACACACTTATTCGCATACTCTATATTTACTGTGTCATCCATCATAACTTCAATCTCCCTGCCAAACAAATCGAACCATGTAGTCCCTTCAATTCCATATTCTGTTTTTGTGATATTCATTATTTCCATAAAACTCCTCCATCATCTCAACATTATCAATTAATACTTTTCAAATAAACCTTTCTATACTACTCATTTTCCCCTTTGAACAACCTGCTCAAAAAGCTACTTTTAACTATTCACTATATACTCTTTTCTAACATAATCATATCTAACATAATCCATCTGTGCTTGCTTTGCTTCTTCACTAAGTTCTCCTCTTAAACCATAATGTATTTTATTTACAGTGTATGGTGATAACTCCTTGAAGATCTCATAACTACAAGTTATATACTTTAATTTACTTTAATTTACTTAAATTACATAAAGCACTAAAGTCTTTCGATTTGCTTTCACCAAGTGTTATAGTTTCTAACATAGTAAAGCTACTTAGGAAATCATAATTTTCAAATAGCATCTTGTCAATTTTAATTTCTTTGAGTTTTGTCAAACCATTCCTTAATTTTTGAAAGGTAACTATTACTTTACACAAGTTTTAATTAATGTTAGTTAATTCAATTTTCTATTTTAGGATTTCTAAAGTTCTTCACTCACGGTTTCAATAACGTTAAATATATGAGTTTGATACCACTAATGTTATTTCAATTTCTTTTGCCACGATAAATAAGCCCTTAGTTTCTTCCCTACCTTTCATCTTCTCTCCATTCTCTCAAAAATATAAATTAACCTATTTATTAACACGATTATTTTTATATTATACATTCTTATATATATTAACATGAATATACATTCCCCAAATTTGTTAATTTCTTATTTACTCTTCATATTCTCCGTAGTATAATTTGAGAAAATGTGATAGTTTCAGATAACAATCGTCTAAAAAATTAATCATATTCCTAATTTTAGAAATATGAAACAACAGAAATTAGGTATTCTTATTTATCTGGATGAAACAGGCGCAGCCAATCGAATCACTCAATATGAAACAAATTACAGGGTACCGAAAAAAGATACCTTGCTTACAATGACAAAATACTAAATGTTAGTCCATTAAATTTTATTATCAAATTTTGGAATCAGCAGAAAATATTATGCAGACTTTCTTCTGGCTGAACGAAAATAATGCAGGATTTATCAAACTATTCCTTTTAGAAAAAAAGCTACTCAATCTGCTACCTATGTAGATTCAGATGAATGGCCAGCTACACCACCAGTCGAACTGTGTTTTAATTATAGAATTGTTGATAATTTTATGCGG
>JBGUER010000046.1:0-18115 GCA_041821285.1 Clostridiaceae bacterium | reverse complement strand
AGAATTATTTGAATGGACAGATGGCGAAAATATTGATTTTGGAAATTTAGAAGATCAATATTTTGATAGGGTTAGTACAGTGGGTGCAAGTGGTTATCCGCTTATTGGTGGAGTTTTAAATAGTATGGACAAGAAAAATATTGATTTTGAATTTATTGAGGTAGATGGAACACCTGAATGCATGGAAATATTTAAGAGTATTGAAAAGGGTGATATTACAGGAGTATGTATTGAAGCTAATGTATGTAAGGGTGGCTGCATTGGAGGACCTTATTCCGCTAAAGATAAAAAGGGATTATATAATAGACAAATAAGTGTTAAAAATTATATAAGAAGTAAGAAAAAAATTGATAACATAGAAAAAATAGAAATTCCTAAGAATTTGAATTTTTCAAGATTTTATAGAGATAAAACATTTCAACATAAATATGCGTCAGATTATGAAATAGAAATTATATTAAAAAAAATGGGTAAATATGAAAAAAAAGATGAATTGAATTGTGGAGGCTGTGGATATAACACATGCCGTGAAAAAGCGGAAGCTGTATTTGAAGGAATGAGTGAGGCAGAACATTGTCTTCCATTTTTAAGAAGTAAGGCTGAAGGATTCAAAGATATAATATTTGAGAATTCACCTAATATTATAATGGTATTGGATGAAAATTTAAAAGTTAAAGAATTCAATCCTACATCAGAAAAAACTTTTAATATTAGAGCATTTGATATTAAAACTAAATATATAAATGAATTATTTGATGATAAAGATTTTAGGAAAGTTAAAGAAACAGGTAATAGTATCATAAATCATAAAGTGAGCATATCTAAATATAATTTAGTGGTTATAGAAAATATTGTATACGTACCTAAAGAAGAAATATTTATATCTATAATGACCAATATATCCGATGACGAAAAAAACAAAAAAGAACTTTCCAAAGTCAAACAAGAAACCATAAATGCAGCACAAGAAGTAATTGATAATCAAATGAGAGTTGCACAAGAAATAGCTAGTCTTTTAGGTGAAACTACTGCAGATACTAAAGTTATTCTTACAAAATTAAAAAAATTAGCTCTTCAAGAACAAGGGGAGCTTAAATGAAGTATTATATAGATACCTTTTACAAGAGTTTAAATAAATATGGTGAAGAGCTTTGTGGAGATAAAGTAGAAATAATAAAATCTGAAGATAGAGTTATTATTGTTTTGGCAGATGGTCTTGGAAGTGGGGTTAAAGCTAATATATTATCTACTATGACATCTAAAATTGCGGCTACAATGCTTAGAGAAGGAGCAACAATAGAGGAAACGGTAGAAACTATAGTGGCAACTCTTCCAGTTTGTAAAATTAGAAAAATAGCATATTCTACTTTTACTATAATAGAAATTGATAAAAATGGAATCTGTTATGTAGTTGAATATGATAACCCACCATTTTATTTATTTAGAGATGGGAGATATTTAATAGTAGATAAAAAAGAAACTATAATGAATGGTAAGAAAATATTAGAAAGTAAATTTGCATTGAGAGATAGCGATAAAATCGTAATAGTTAGTGATGGAGTTGTTCATGCAGGTGTAGGTGGTCTTTTAAATCTTGGATTTAGATGGGAAAATATAAAAGAATTCATGGAAAGACAAGTTAAAAATGAAGATATGTCAAAAATGCTTACAGGTAAATTAATTGAAAAATGTAGCGAGCTATATCAAAATAAACCAGGTGATGATACAACAGTAGTAACTTTAAGTATAAAAAAACCTAAGGTAGTAACTTTATTTACGGGACCTCCTAAAAATCCTAAAAATGATAGCTTGGTGGCTACAAAACTTATGTGTAGTAAAGGTAAAAAAATTGTATGTGGTGGAACAGCAGGAAAGATATTGGAAAGATTTTTAGGATCTGAAATAACTGTGTTAATGGATACTATGACAAGAGATATCCCTCCCATGGGTTATATAAGAAATATAGATTTAGTAACAGAGGGAGTTATTACATTAAGTAAAACAGTGGATAAAATAAATAAATATAATATGGCAAGTACAAATAATGAAGCTATGGAAATTTTAGATGAGAATAATGGTGCTTCGAAATTGGCTTCAATGTTAATTCAAGAGTGTACAAATTTAAATCTTATTATTGGAAAAGCTATAAATCCAGCACATCAGAATCCGGATCTTCCTATTGATTTAAGTATAAAACTTAAAATTGTAGATAAACTTGTAGAGGAATTAAAGGCTATGGATAAAGAAGTTAAAATCGAATATATTGATGATTAGGGTGGTTATATGAAAAATAAAAAGAATGTAAAATTAATGAAATTTGATAGTAATGTTCAGATGCTTAAATACACTGTTTTAGAAAGTGTATCTAGATATGAAATAGAAGGCAAATTGATGAATAGTTTTTATAAAATACCTAAAGAAATAATAAAAGGACCTGACCCTGTGAGTAGATGTTGCATATATAAAGAAAGAGCTATTGTTGAAGAAAGAGTACAAATGGCTATAGGTGGAGATAAGGATAATAAAAATATTGTTGAGGTTTTAGAAATAGCATGTGATGAGTGCCCAGTAACTAGTTATACTGTTACAGATAGGTGTAGAGGTTGTGTTGCTCATAAATGTGTAGAGGCATGTCCTTTTGGAGCTATTTCTTTAGTTGATAAAAAAGCAGTAATAAATAGAGATTTATGTAAAGAATGCGGAAAATGTAAAGCTGCATGTCCTTTTGAAGCAATATCTTATGTCCAAAGACCATGTATTAAGTCTTGTGAGGCAAAGGCTATTTCTATAAATCAGAATAATAAGGCTATTATAGATGAAAAAAAATGTATTCAATGTGGAAATTGTGTTTATAATTGCCCATTTGGAGCTATAATGGATAAGTCTTATGTAACTGATGTAATTAAACTTATTAAAGATGGTAAAATGAATAAATATAATGTATATGCCATTGTAGCGCCAGCTATTTCTAGTCAATTTTCTTATGCTAAAATTGGTCAAGTGGTTACTGCCATTAAAGAACTTGGATTTCATCAAGTTCTGGAAGCTGCTTTAGGTGCAGATATAGTAGCTTTAAATGAAGCTTCGGATTTTGCTTCAGAAATAGAAGAACTCAAGGTTATGACTACATCTTGCTGCCCAGCATTTGCTTCGTATATAAGAAAAAATTATCCTGAACTTTCAGATAATATTTCAACATCAGTTTCTCCAATGATTGCAGTTGCAAGACTTATAAAAGATATAGATAAAACAGCTAAAGTTGTATTTATAGGACCTTGTATAGCTAAGAAGGGTGAAATATTAGAAGATGATTTAAAAGGAAGTTGTGATTTTGTTTTAACATTTGAAGAACTTCTAGCATATTTAGATGCAGCAGATATTTGTATAGAGGATATGAAAGAGAGTCCTTTAGATAATGCTTCATTTTTCGGAAGAATATTTGCAAGATCTGGTGGAGTAACTGAGTCTATTAAACATGTAATAGAGGATAAAAAATTAGATGTTGAATTTAAGCCTATTATTTGTAATGGACTTAAAGAATGTAATACTGCACTTAAACTAGCTAAAATAGGAAAATTAAATGGGAATTTTATAGAGGGAATGGCTTGCTTGGGCGGATGCATTGGTGGACCGGCTACATTAAGTAGAAAATTAAAGGATAAAAAAGAAGTAGATAAATATGGGAATATGGCAATTGAAAAATCTATAAATGATTCTGTTAGAATATTTAATATAGATAATATTAATTTAAAAAGGAATAAATAATTTTAGGGGATATATTTTATATATCCCTATTTTTTTAAGTTTTTTTTTACTAATGCATATATATAAGTTGAAAGGGGGGAGATAAAATGGCAATAAACTCAACTAAACTAAATTCAACAATGATTATATCTTACAAAACAGGGGTAGATGAAGATGGTAAAGACGTTATAAAACAGCAAAAATATTCAGGCATAAAGGTAGATGCTTCAGATGAAGATATTTATGGAGTGGCAGATTCTTTTAATCAAGTACTAGAATATAATATTCAAAGTGTAGCAAGAGATGATAAAGAAGAACTTACAGAAGTTTAAAAAATATTGAAAAGGGGGAGTAATGTATGGCTAAAATATTAGTTATGAAATTTCTAAATGAAGAAGGGAAAAGTTCTAATGTAAGATTGAATAATGTGAAGGATGACGTAACAGGTACAGAAGTGAATTTAGTTATGGATACAATAATAGAAAAGAATGTATTTCCAACTATTGGTGGAGACTTTGTATCAAAAGATTCTGCATATCTGACAGAAACAACAAAAGAAGATATAGAATTATAAAAAAAGCCCCTAGGGGCTTTTTTTAGTTATATCTTTATAGTAAATAAGAAAAAACTCTTGCTAAATCTTGTGCTATTTTTTTATAAAAAGGTAATTCATCAAAATATGCAGATGTAATAAGTCTTGAATTTTCTAAATCTTTTTTAAACTCAGCTTCAAGGCTAGAAACTAAATTTTTATCGTATAAAACTGCATTTATCTCATAATTTTGATAATAACTTCTTATATCCATATTAGCAGTTCCAACTGTTCCTATTTTGCCGTCTACAGTAATTACTTTAGAGTGAACAAATGCTTTTTTGTCATAATAATAAATTTCAACACCGCATTTAATAATTTCTTGAAAATAGGTTTCAGACGCTAAATGAACAGTTAAATGGTCTGATTGTTCAGGGAAAAGTATTTTTACGTCGATTCCACCTAAAGCTGCTATTTTTAAGGCTTCCATTATGCTGTTTGGTGGAACGAAATAAGGCGTTGTTATATATACATGGTCTTTTGCTAAATTAATCATTTTCAGTACACCTTGAAGAATAGAAGGGTAATTTGAATCTGGTCCACTTTTAACCAATTGAAGAACTTGTCCTTTTGAGTTTTCGTAAGTTGTTTTGGGGAAATATGGTCTAAAATCTCTATCGTAAAATAAAACTTCTTTGTTTGCGGATTTAATAGTTAGGTAATCATCTAAAAATACAGATTGAAGTCCTAATACAAAATCACCTTTTATCATAAGGTGGGTATCTCTCCAAAACCCATATTTTTTTCTGCCTAAATATTCATCACCTATATTTATTCCACCTATGAATCCAACTAAACCGTCGATAACAACAATTTTTCTGTGATTTCTATAATTTATTTGAGTGTTTATATATCTTAATAGTGGAGCTAAAAAATAAGAATATGATACAACATCTATTCCAGCTTGTTTTAATTCATTAATATAGTTTTTATTTAATTTAATAGAGCCCACTTTATCTATTATGAATCGTACATAAACACCTTCTGAAGCCTTTTGAATTAAAATATCTTTAATTTCATTTCCAATTCTATCGTTATTTACAATATAATATTCCATATGAATATGGTGTTTTGCTTTTAAAAGTTCTCTTTTAAGGGCTTTGAATTTATCTTCGCCGTTATAAAATATATCTACATTATTATCTATAAATAAAGGTGATTCGCTATTTTTAGCAAGAAGTTCGATAAGTGGTCTATACTCTACTGTTTTTGTTTCGTATAAAGCATTATAGACAAGTTCTTTTAATTCATTTGAATAACTATCATTTAACTTATTTAATTTCCAATTTCTACCTAAAAACACATAAAAGAAAAGGCCTAAAGGTGGAAAAGCTAAAAATATAAGAAGCCAAGCTATAGTCTTTTCCGGTTGTCTTTTTTCTATTATTATAATGGTAATGGAAATTATTGCGTAAATAATATATATTAAACTAATATTATTTAATTGTAAAAACATAGTTCACCTCATTTTTTTATAAGACATATTGATTTAGAAGCTATTCCTAAACCTTGACCTGTAAATCCTAG
This sequence comes from Clostridiaceae bacterium, assembly GCA_041821285.1. GTDB lineage: Bacteria > Bacillota > Clostridia > Clostridiales > Clostridiaceae > JAJBWD01. Next base: position 12,252 of record JBGUER010000046.1, on the reverse strand, counting down.
ACCTTCTTCTGTAGTAGCTTTTACACTGATTTTATCTATATTAATTTTTAGGGCAATGCTAATATTATTTCTCATCTTATAAATATGAGGAGCCATTTTAGGGTTTTCAGCTATTATTATAGAGTCTATATTCTCTATAGTATATCCATTTTTATATAAAAGTTCTCCTACTTTTTCAAGAAGTATAATGCTAGATATTCCCTTATATAAAGGATCGGTATCTGGAAAATGTTTTCCTATATCACCTAAAGCAGCAGCACCAAGTAAACTATCCATTATAGCATGAATTAAAACATCTGCATCAGAATGACCTAAAAGACCTTTTTTATAAGGAATAGTTACACCTCCTAAAATAAGATTTCTATCATTAATTAATTTATGTACATCGTAACCCAAACCTATTCTCATATTAATACCTCCAATTTAAATATATTATAGCATAGCTTTAATTTTATGGTAAAATATTTATATGCTAAATTAGTAATTATTGGAGGTGATTATAAATATGGATAATAAAAAAACAGGAAAAGTAAAATCTATTGGAAATATATTATTAATTATAATAGCTTTTTTTGGATTAGTAATTTTAGGAGAAATAATAGTATTAGGGGGACAGGTTATATTTTATATAATAAAAGGATATAATCTAGAAAATATTATTTCCAAGTTAACAGCTATATCAACTGAGATGTCTTTGGAAATGACAATATTAATGGCGGTAGTTCAAAACATTATGACTATAATAGTAGTATTATTATTTTTAAAAGGCAAGTTTAAAAATAGAATAATTTCATTATCTTTGGATGTAAAAAATAATAGTTTAAAACTGTTTTTACAAGGAGGATTTTGTGGATTTATAGGAATTATTTTTATAGTATTAATAGGCGTTTTGATTGGCGTAACGAAATTTGAAGGTTTCGGAATTTATTCCTTCGGTCATGGTGTGTATATGCTCTTTTTAAGTTTAATAACTTTTATCTTTGTAGGTTTTGGAGAAGAAATATTTTTTAGAGGATATATTTTTAATAGATTAAAAGAAAGTGGAGGATATATATGGTCTATTATTATGTCATCATTAATTTTTATGATATTTCATATTGGAACTTATTCAAAATTATTAGATTTTATAGATGTTTTTTTAGCAGGTATTATTCTCGTAAGCATATATATTATTACAGATTCACTGTGGATGCCTATAGGATTTCATTTTGTTTGGGACTTTACTCAAAGTTTTATAGTAAGAATAGAGGATATACCTATGAGTTTTTCGACTGTATTAAATTTTAAAGTTCCTGGGAATTTTTATATTAATGGATACAATTTCGGATGTAGTTTTGAACTTATTTTTATATTATTTGAATTTTTATTTTTAGCATTGTTGTTTTATAAGTATAAAAAAATTAAAAGTAATATAAAAGGGGAGAATAATGAAAATACAATCATTGATTGAAAATACAAGATTAGATAAAAATTTAATAAGTGAACATGGCTTATCGCTATATTTTGAATTAGGATATAAAAAATATCTGTTGGATACAGGTGCATCAGGAAATTTTATAAAAAATGCAGAAATATTAAATATAGATCTTAAAAATCTAGATGCTATTTTTATATCTCATAATCATTATGATCATATAGGAGGGCTTGAGAAATTATTTGAAATAAATAATAGCGCAAAGGTCTATATAAAAGAACAAGCTAAAAAAGATTATTACAAAAAATTACCTATTGGAAAAGATTATATAGGTGGAGATAAAAAACTATTTGAAACATATAAAAATAGATTTGTTTTTATTGATAATAATATAAATATAGATTCAAATATAGAAATATATTCTAATGAAGTTCAGGATAAAAAATATTTTTGCCAAGATAAATCACTTTGTATTTTAGAAAAACGAATACTTATAGATGATGATTTTAAACATGAGTTGTTTTTAATTATAAAAGAAAAAGATGGATTAGTTATTTTAAGCTCTTGTAGTCATAATGGTATTGTAAATATAATTGCCACAGTTAAAAATAAATACCCTGAAATGCCTATTAAGGCGATTGTAGCCGGTTTTCATATGAAGGGTAGTTTAGGTATGAATTCATTAAATTGTAGTGAAGAATATGTTAGGGACGTGGCTAATAAACTTATTGAGTTTGATATAAACAAGATATTTACTTGTCATTGTACTGGAATAAAAGCATATGGAATAATGAAGAATATATTAAAAGATAAATTAGAGTATTTTGAAACAGGAAAGTCCATAGAAATATGAAGAGGGGAGGGTATAACCTCCCTTTTAACTTAAGATGAAAAACTGATTAATAGTCTCTTTGATCTTGTTTCAAAAAATTTTCTACTAATGTTCCAACTTCATGACCTTTTTTATAGGATGCCATATGTTCGATAGAAATTTCTTCTTTGTATATGTCTCTTCCTAAAAGGCTATCTATAATACCTCTTTTTGCAGAGGGTAGGTCACCTACCTTAATGTTTTTTATGTCTTCTAACTTAAAATTTTCCATAATATATGCCTCCTTAGAATAAAATTTTCATAGTTATCTTCTCCAAATTTATAAAAAATAATACAATTATTTAATGTAAATTTGACAGAATATTAAAAAAAAGATATGATTTATTTAAAGTATATTGGATTTAAGGAGGATAAGATCATAGAAAAGATTAGAAATTTCTTAAATAAGGCTATTAATAAAAAAAATATTCTTTTTCTTACATCTGCTATTATATTAGTTGTAATAGTGAGTGTAGTATTAGTTAAAAGAAAACCCATTAGTTTAAGTATAGATGGGGATGTGAAAAATATTGTAACGTATCAAAATACAGTTGCTAAAACTTTAGAAAAAGAAAAGATTGCATTAGGACCAAAGGATTATATTCAGCCATCTTTAGATACTGAACTAAATAAAAATGATAAAATAATTATAAAAAGAGCGGTAAATGTTAATGTTGTAGTAGATGGTGAAGATTTGGAAATTTTATCTTCAGAAGATACTATAGCAACTATGTTTTCTAATGAAAAAATAGAAATAGATTCAGATGATAAAATCACACCTAGCGTAGATACTAAATTGTCAGAAGGACTTGATATTCAGGTTATAAGAGTAGAAGAAAAAGAAGTAGAGGAAACTTCTAAAATAGATTTTAGTACAGAAACTAAATATGATGGAAGTTTAGCTAATACAAAAAACTACATTTCACAAGAAGGTAATGATGGAGAAAAGAAAATAACTTATGATGTAGTTTATGAAGATGGTGTTGAAGTATCTAGAGAGAAAATTAATGAGGAAATAGTTGAAGAACCTGTAAACAAAATAATTGTACAGGGTAGTTATCCTTTAATGCCTGTTTCAAGGGGTGGGGATGTGATGTCATACTCTAGTGTTAAAAAAGTGAAAGCCACCGCTTATTGGGCTGTATATGGTGTAGGAAGTACATACACAGCATCAGGAAGGCTAGCTGTGCGCGATCCTGATGGATATAGTACAATAGCAGTAGATCCAAGAGTTATTCCTTATGGAACAAAACTGTTCATAGAAGGCTATGGATTTGCCATAGCTGCAGATTGCGGATCAGCTATAAAAAATGACAAGATAGATGTTTATTTTAATACCTATCAAGAAGCTTGTGATTGGGCAGTTAAGTATGTAAATTTATATATATTAAATTAAGCTCTTATTTTAAGGGCTTATTTTTTTATATCTTATTTTAGCTACAATATATATAAAAATAGGAATAATTATTTGAAAAGGAATTGAATAGTAGGGATATGTTTCTGTGGCAAATTCACTAGTTTCCATAATGCTATCGTATAATATTAAAGATATATTAAAAGTTAATGCAACAATGGGTATAATTAATGAATGATAACTATCTAGGTTAAATATTGATTGAATTCCTTTTAATGTTCCAAGTAAGAAAATAGACATTTTTATAAAAATACCAACTAAAAATATTAGTGTAACTAAAATTTCTATTCTTTCAATAAAATCTGTTATTTTTAATAATCTAACGGCAGCGTAAAATACAAAATATAAGGAACTTAATTTGCTTTCTGGAAGTATTGTAGCTATTATAAACATGGTAAAAGATAGAATAAATCCACTTATTAAAAATGTAGAAAAAAATATTTTTTTTATGTTTTGTTTTTTGTCAAAATTATTACCTAAAAATGTAAAAAAGAAATATTGGCTAAAAGGATAAGATATTGTTATCAATATGGCTTTATCTAAATTATTTATATTATCATATAAAATAGGTTTAATATAATCTAAGTTTATGGATGGAATAAATAATAAAAATATAAATAATAAAAAAAATATAACAACTAATACAAAAAATTCTGACCATCTACCTAAAGTTTCAATTCCTTTCTTTAAACTAAATGCAATAAGAAAACATATGACGAATGAGATTATAATGTTTGGTGTATAAAAAAGACCTACGGTGTTTATAAAATTTATAGTTAGTTTTAGTAAAATAGAAGCTAAATGGAGTGTAAACCATATGTATAATAATATTATTACTTTGCTTAAGATTTTACCGAAAACTAAATTTATTATTTGGAAAATGTCTTTGCCAGGGAATAATTCTAATGTTTTATAATAAATCAATATTAATGGTAATGAAATTATCATGGAAAAAATGATAGCAATATAAGCATCTTTTTTAGCTGCTAAACCAGTCCCGAGTATTAAATTAGTTCCAAAAGTAAATAGTATAAAAGTAGATATAGCCTGTTTTTTAGTTATAATTTCTTTGCTCATTTTATCACCTTTTTAAAAAATAAAACTATATTTTTTATTAACATATTTGGGCTTGGAATGTTTATATCAAAGTAAATTAACATACTCATAACAAAAGAAAAAAAAATTAAAGTTAAATAAATATACATAGCTTTACTTTTTTTATTTTTATTTAAATACATTAAATCGGGTAAGCATATAAGTATATATATTAAAATAATAAAAATAAACATAGATTAATACTTCTCCTGTATTATTTTTTTATTAGAACCACTATTCGTTAAATTCAAGTCAACATTTATGTTAAAATATAAATCATTAAAGTAATCACCGCTATTTTCATATATTTCATTCCATATTTTTGGATCATACATATGGATACTTTTTCCAAAACCCAATATGTCAGAATTTAATTCGTTTTGTGTTACGTATATTAAATTAGTGATATTTGATTTAATAAATAAAGAAGCATTTTTTGTTAAAATTTCTCTTTCTCTTTTGTTTATAAAATTTATCTTGTTACTATCAATTTCGGCTATAGATGCATCTATAGCTACGTTTATATTTATTACTACTTTTTTATCTTTAATCACAGGTTTAATAGATGTAGTAGCCTTTTTAACTTCTAAAGTTAAAGATATATTTTGTTTTTCTTTGCCATTATCATATTCTTTTGAGTTTTCTGACAATAGAATCAAACCATTAAATTTTTTGTTTAACAATATATTATAATATTTTGATTCATCAGGACTAAGATAACCTACAATTTTGCCATTTTTAAAAACAGCTAAACCTTTTACAACTGTTTTATAATCCATAAAACATTTTTCAATGGATACTAAAGGAATTACTGGTTCTATTCCTTCACTTGAAGATAACAATATGTAATTATTTAAAGATACTTTTGAAAATTCTCCGGAAGATGGGAAAGAATTTAAAGATTCATCTATTTTATAAGATATACTATTTGAATTTTTTTTTGTATAAAAGACGTCATATGCATATTTAGTATTTGTTATAACTAAATCAATATCAGGTCTTAATTCATCATCTCTGTTAAATAAATCCAAAACAGATAGTATATCATCATCAGCTATGGATTTGCTTATAAATAATACTTTACAATGTGCCCAGTAAAATCTTTTTCCCCTTTTATCTATAGCTTTTCTAATAGCATCAAATACGGTAATACCTTCACTTTTAATAAATACTGGTTCTAGAAATTGACCTGTAGCATCAGGGTCAAACATTTCAAAAGTTAAAATAAATTTATTGTTTAATGTATTTCTATCAATACTAACACCAGTTACTATAAGAAGACTATTTATTTCTCTATAATCCCAACAACCATATAAATTAAATGAAATACTAAATATAATAAAAAATACTGTTATTCGTTTAAATGCTTTCATATTAATCCTTCTTTTTCTTTGAATTATTACTCCTTATAGAATCTATAGACACATCCTTTGGCCTATTTTTCATAAGCCACCAAGGAGCTCTTATGAAAGTATCTTTTATATCCTGAAATTTAAAACTAGATAAATTATCCATATAATTAATGCCAAAGGATTTCATTGAAAAAAGTTGAATAAATATTCCAATAACACCAAAAAAATAACCGTATAAACCAAGTATAGAACTTAGTAATAATAAAAGGAACTTTATAGGAACCAAAGCTGATGCCATAGTTGGAATAAGAAATGCAGTTATTCCGCTAATAGCAGCTATAATAACTACAGGTGCACTTACAAATTTTGCTGTAACTACTGCTTCACCTATAACTAAAGCACCAACTATACCAAGAGTTTGACTTATATGTTTTGGTAGTCTTTCTGCACCTTCTCTTATTATTTCAAATACTAAAAGCATAGCAAAACATTCTACAGAAGTGGGAAACGGAACACCCACTCTCGATTGATATATGCTTAAAATTAATTTTGTTGGAATCATCTCTTGGTGAAAAGTCAGTATAGCTACATATATACTAGGAGCACTTGTTGTTATAAATAGTGATAGAATTCTTATTAGTCTATTCATTGAACTATATAGGAAATGGTTATAATAATCTTCATTTGTTTGAAAATATTCTTGAAACAAAAATGGCATATAAATAGCAAAAGGGGTTCCATCACAAAGAAGTACTATGTTACCTTCTAAAAGTTTAGAAACTATTATATCAGGTCTTTCTGTTGAACCTATTGTTTTAAATGGACATAAAGGATTATCAGTTATTAATTCTTCAATATGTCCTGTTAAATGTAATCCATCTACATCTATAGTATCTAGTCTATTTTCTATTTCATTTATAATATTGGGGTTAGCTACCCCATTCATATAGATAAGACAGGTTTTAGTGTTAGTTCTAGCACCAAATGATTTATATTTTATTTTTAAATCATTAGTAGTTAGTTTTTTTCTTATTAATGATAAATTAACTATAATAGATTCAGTAAATCCTTCTCTAGGACCTTTAACTGTGGTTTCAGAAACTGGTTCTGAAATATTTCTTCCAGGCCATCCTTTTGTATTTAAAATTAAAAGATAGTTACAACTTTCTATTAAAAGCAATGTATCGCCATAATAGACGCTTTCTATTATTTTTTTAAAATCATTACTTTTAATTATTTCATTTATATTTATTATATTAGTGGATAAATAATCGCAAATATCTGTATTAGTTTTTTTATTGTTTATAATGTTGTTTATCATAGGTTTTAATATATTTTTATTAATTATTTCATTTGAAACTAAACCGTCTACGAATATAAGACAAAAATCAATATGTGATATTTTGTTTGAGAAATTTCTATATATTACTGTACTATCATCATTAAATATTTGAGTTTTAAATAATTCTATATTTTTTTCAAGTGATTTGGTTAATGAGTATGAGTTTAATTTATTTTTTAAATCATTTGAATTTACATTAGCCATTAAATCCCTTCTTAATTTCTATATTTTGCGAAAAACAAGTAGATAAATTATTTATAAAAAAATTTTAAAAAAATGTAATATTTAATCAATATTTTTAGTTTAACCTAGTAATATTTTATTATTCTATAAGTTTAAATTAGTTAAATAGTAATAAAACCTTGTTATTTAGGGAATACTATATTATAATGAAGTGATTTAATGAGGAGAAGTGATATAATGGAAAATGTGAAATTTACGGATTTAGGACTAAGTAAGGATGTACTTAAAGCGATAGATGCTATGGGGTTTGAAGAACCTTCTAATATTCAGGCTGAAGTTATACCTGTTTTGTTGGAAGGTTTTGACGTTATAGGGCAAGCACAAACTGGAACAGGTAAGACTTTAGCTTTCGGGGCACCTATTTTAAGTAAGATTAAACTTGATAATAGGAATATAAAAAGTCTTATTTTAACTCCAACAAGAGAGCTTGCTATACAAGTAAATGACGAGATAGCTAGAGTTGGTAAATATACAAAAGCAAAACTTTTACCAGTTTATGGAGGACAACCAATAGATAGACAATTGAGAGCGCTAAATAGTGGAGTAGATGTAGTTGTTGGTACTCCAGGAAGAGTTCTTGATTTAATAAGAAGGAAGAGACTAGATTTAAGCAGCATAGAGTTTCTTGTTTTAGATGAAGCTGATGAAATGCTTAATATGGGATTTATTGATGACATAGAAGAAATAATAAAGAATGCAAATCCTGAAAGACAGACTATGCTTTTTTCTGCTACTATGCCAAGTGCAATAAAAAGATTGGCTAAAAGATATATGAAACAAGATATAAAGCATATAGCTATAGTTAAAAACACCATGACAGTTTCTACAGTTTCTCAGTTTTATTTTGAGATAAAAAATAAAACTAGATTTGAATCTTTGTGTAGAATATTAGATGTTGATGAACCAACAACAGCTATAATATTCTGTAAGACTAAAAAGGGTGTAGATGAATTAGTAGAATCTATGCAAACAAGAGGATATAACGTAGAAGGTATGCATGGAGATATGACTCAAAACCTTAGAATGAATACTTTGAGAAAATTTAAAGAAGGAAATTTAGAGTTTTTAGTTGCAACTGATGTAGCTGCAAGAGGAATAGATGTTGAAAATGTAACTCATGTTATAAATTATGATCTTCCTCAAGACACAGAATCTTATGTTCACAGAATAGGTAGAACAGGAAGAGCGAATAAAGAAGGAATAGCATATACTCTAGTTACTGTAAGAGAATATATGGCATTAAAGCAAATTGAAAAAGCTACAAAATGCAAGATAAAAAGAAAAGATATTCCAACTGTTGATGATATATTCCATGTAAAATATAAGAGTATGATATCAAGAGTAAAGGAAACATTAGATAAGGAAGATTATAAAAGATTTAATCCTTTAGCTGAAGAATTAGACACTGATTATAATTTAGTTGATGTAGCTGCTGCATTAATGAAAATGGTTTATGATAAGGAAGTTAGTTATGATTATACTGAAAATAGTATAACTTCTGCTACGACTTCAGATTCAGAAAAAGTAAGATTGTTTTTAACAATAGGACGTATGGATAGAGTAAATCCACGTGAATTAATAAACTTTTTAAAAGATACCGCTAATATTAGTAATGATGATATTGGGAATATAGATATTTTAGAAAAGTTTTCTTTTGTTGATATAAATGGTGAAGCTTCTAAGGCCGTTCTTAATAAAAGTAATAATAAGAAACTAGGCGAAAGAAAAGTTAAAATTGAGGTTTCAAAACCTAGAAGGTAAGATATGATTAAGGATAAAGTTAAAATAATAAAAAAAGACTTATATGCAATATACTTGGCGTATAAACATAAAAAGACGCCTCTTTATACTAAAATACTATGTTTTTTAGTAGTAGGATTTGCATTAAGTCCTATAGATGTTATTCCAGACTTTATCCCTATTTTAGGGTATCTAGATGATATTATTCTTATACCACTAGGAATAATGCTAGCAGTAAAAATAATTCCTAAAGATATAATGGCGGAATGTAGAATAAAAGCTGAAAATTTAGAATTAACTCAAAAGAATTGGATAATTGGGATTTTGATAATAATATTTTGGGTTTTCATAATTTATTTTATATACAAATGGTTAACAAAATAAGAGAGACTCATTTTAGATTGGGTAACTCTTTTTTTATATGGAAATATTAATTTATGTATTTTTTTAAGTATTAAGAATATAAATTTAGAAATTAAAGATATTAATATACACTATTTAGGTTTTAGGAGAATGATATGAAAGTTAATAATAAAGTTTTCAAATGGCATATAATATGTAGCTCAATAATAATTGTTTTGGTTTTATTATATATTTTTATATTTCCTTTAGGAAATGAAGTAGTGAACAAGAAAAATTATAAAGATAAAAATTATATAGGGGAAGCACAGGAATTTTTAGATGAACACGAAGAAAATATGAAAGGGGACACAATAAAAAGTGTGGAAGAATTCAACATACAACAGGATACATTTTCATTTAGAAATTTTGGATCTAGAGCTAGCTCAGGTGGAAATTGTTTTGGTTTTGCTTATGTAGAGAAGATGTATTTTTTAGGTGATATAAAAAGAAGTCAAGAAAACGATGAAAATATTTTTGGATATGATTTTGTTAACATAAATAAACCATTAGGAAATTATAAAATGGATCAAGATGAAATAGATAATATTTACGGGAGTTTAGATAATGAAAATTTAGATAGTTATGATAAATTTGTTAAACTATTTTATGATGCATATAAACCGTTAGATACAAATCTTTTAACCCTTTATAATAATGTTTTATTTTGGGAAAAAATAAACTTTGAAGATATAAAAGATCAAGACATGAGGCAGGTATTATTAGCTATAAATTATTACCAAATAAAGCAATCAAATATAAAACCAAATATATTTTATATGCCTAAAGTTTACAAGAGTAAAAATCAAATTAGAATGTATAGGTGGGACTATTTAGGAAATAACATTTTAAATTTTTTTAAAAAAGATAATACTGTTTATAAATTTAATATAAATGTTAAGGATATTACTGGTAAAATTGATAATAATAAGCCTATTTTGATGGCTATTTCATCGGGAACTTCAGCACATGCAATATTAGGGTATGCTTACGAGTATGTTAATAATGATATTTTGAAAGTTTATGTTTCAGATTCAAATTTACCTTTATTTAACAATGAATCTAAGGCTTTTTATATAAATGAAAAAATAAATGGCAATACTTTTATAGTATTTAAAAAAATAAATAATGAATGGCAGTATAAATATGATCCATATATAAATAATAAGTATATATATGAGCATCAATTTAATTCTTATATGATGGGTAGTTGGTTTGAAATATACTAAAATATAGCTTTAAAAAATAGTTTTTATTTGGTATAATAAGTTAAACGTATACAAATGTTAATTAGAAAGTGGGATGAATTTTGAAAATTTTAGTGGTGTCAGACGTAGAATCTAGATATATTTGGGACTTTTTTCAAAGGGATAAATTTAAAGATATTGAACTTATAATTTCTTGCGGAGATGTTAAAAATCAGTATTTATCATTTTTAGTTACAATGCTGAATGTTCCACTTATTTATGTTCCAGGTAATCATAACATAAGGTATGAGTACGATCCTCCAGAAGGTTGTGATTCAATTGATGGGAAAATCATAAATTATAAGGGAATAAAGATATTAGGCCTCGGGGGAAGCATGAGGTATAATGGGAGAGCATTTCAATATACAGAAAAGGAAATGGAAAAAAGAATTAGAAAATTAAAGCCTAAAATATGGATTAATAAGGGGTTTGATATATTGGTTACACATGCTCCTGCTTACGGTATAAACGATGGACAAGATTTATGCCATAAAGGTTTTAATTGTTTTAATAAATTAATTGATGATTATTCTCCAAAGTATCTTTTGCATGGTCATCAACATTTAAACTATGGACAAATAGATAGAATGGCTACTAGAAATAATACTAAAATAGTAAATGCTTTTGAATATTATATATTAGACTATAAATAGCCTCAGTTATGAGGCTATTTATAGTTTATGTGCGCCCAGCATGGGCGTAATCTAATGGGTGAAAGTCCCGAGCACGGGTTGATAGTGCCAAGTGCATAGCTCAAGACAAGGGTGTCCATGGTGACGTGGAATCTGAAGGAAGTCGGCGGCAAAACTCTGGTCTGACGAACAGAAACTACATATAAGGCATATGTCTATGGGTAAGATTGCATAACAAATCAAAACCCTAAACTATTCAAAAATAGACGGTGTAAATGTAGCAGATAAATGGAGGGAAAGATTACGTTCTTACCTGGGGAGGTCTTAGATAAATGTTATTGAAATGAATTTTGAAATAACAACCTTTGCAGTGATGTAAAGCTGAAATCTAAGAAGTCAGCAGAGGTCATATTAGCAAAAGGGTCATGAACCTTTAGTGAAGGACCGAACAATAGGTGGTTTTGAAACTTTGAAAAACACAAAGAAATGTGATAACAGCAGAC
>JBGUER010000045.1:0-18144 GCA_041821285.1 Clostridiaceae bacterium | reverse complement strand
CATTCTTTATCTCCTTCATAATCCTTCATCTCAAGTAAATGATATATCTTTCTCTTCTTATCTGTACTATTATCACATCTTTATATGAAAGTTACAATACCTAAATTAAGCCAAATTCTAATTTTAAAAAGGTGTTAACGATTTATATACAATCATTAACACCTTTATATTTTTATTATTTAGTTATAAGTTATACTTACATACTATATACTTTAATTTTGGGTTATGGTGGAGGCGAGGGGACACATTATTCCATTATTTTTAATGGTGCTGACTATATCTTAATCTTGTAGTAACAAGATCTCTGGCGTATTATAGAAGCTAAATTTAGTTTGCGTCTTCTATCCTAGTACTTCATATTCTAAAACTTAGAAGCCTATAAGTCGATAAGTAGCTGTTAAGTTTCCTTACATACTACTCGGTATTGCCGCCATCTTATATGCTGCGGTTTCACCGATAAAGCCAGATTTTCACTTGTAAATCACTTTACAAGGCAACTCTTATGAATCGAACCCCTGTCCGAAAATAGCCTTACCTAACTTTCTCCGAGTGCATTCTTTGATTTAACATTCCCTCTATCTAACGTTCAAAGACAAACTTTAGACTTCAGTAGCTTCATATTTTCCGTTCCAAGGTCAAAGCTTTCCAAGGCTCGGTTCCCCACTAATTGACGCCCTATCCCAAGTCGTGGGATTCTTAGGTAGAACGTAGCAGAACTAAGCTGCTAAAGCAAAATTATTTTTGTCATTTAATTATAAGTTCCCAGTTTTTTAACGCAGGCCCGAGAAACCTTCGACTCGCTTACTAGATTTAACTCACTCCCGTCGAAACCATTACGCCCCCTTATTAATTTATCTTGCTTATTTATAATAACTCATTAAGAGTTAATTATCAATGTTATTTTCTAGTACCTTTGGTTTTCTTTAAATTGTCTTGCTATATCTCTCTTAGCATCCTTTTCAATCATAGCATCTCTCTTGTCATAGTTTTTCTTTCCTTTAGCTATTCCAAGTGCTACTTTTACTCTTCTATCTTTTAAATACAAAGAGATAGGAATCAAAGTATATCCCTTTTGAGATATAGTTCCTATAATAGTTCTTATCTGACTTTTATGAAGCAAAAGCCTTCTATTTCTAAGTGGGTCTCTATTATATATATTTCCTTGCTCGTAAGGACTTATATGCATATTACAAATATATATTTCATTATTTCTTATTTCCCCATAGCTATCTTTTAAATTAACTTTCCCCGCTCTTATAGATTTAACTTCTGTACCGACTAATTCTATTCCTGCTTCAAAAGTCTGTTCTATAAAATATTCATGGAAAGCCTTTCTATTTTCAGCTAATCTTTTATTTTCATTTTCCTTTGCCATACAAACACCTACTTTAAAGATAAGAATAATTATTGATAATAACTAATTATATTATATTACCATATCTATGTCAAACAGAGACCAGGTTAAACCTCATCCTCTGAACTTATTAAACTTGCTAGGTCTATTTTTTTTGTTTCATCTAAATGATTTTCATCTAACTCTTCTTGTTTTTCTAAACCGAAATACACCTCATGACTTACTAAATCAACCTTTGTAACTTTTATTTTTAGACTATCTCCAATTTTGTATATTTTTTTAGTTCTTTCTCCTGTTAATGTTAAATGATTTTCATCATAAATATAATAATCATCATCTAATGCACTTATATGAACAAGACCTTCTACAGTATTATGAAGTTCCACAAATATACCAAAACCAGTTACAGAAGATATTATACCATCATATATTTCTCCTATTCGTTCCTTCATATACTCAGCCTTTTTAAGATCATCTACTTCTCTTTCAGCTTCCTCTGCAAGTCTTTCTCTTTCTGAAGATTGAACAGATGCAAATTCAACATCTTTTTCTAACTTAGCATATTCCTTCTCCCCTATCTTTCCATTCAAAGACATTTTTATTATTCTGTGAATCATAAGGTCTGGATATCTTCTTATAGGCGATGTAAAATGACAATAATATTTAGCTGCAAGACCAAAATGTCCTACACACTCACTAGAATATTTAGCTTGTTTCATTGACCTTAATAAAAGAGTACTAACTATTGTCTCTTCTGGTTTACCTTTTGCATCTTTTATTACCTTTTGAAGTGCTTTAGGATGAATTTCATTTCCCCACTTTATTGAATATCCTAAGTTATGAGCAAATTCATTAAAATGAGTTAGTTTTTCTTCGTTTGGTTCTTCATGGATTCTATATACAAAAGGAATATTAGCCCAGAAAAAATGTTCTGCTACGGTTTCATTACAAACTAACATGAATTCTTCTATTATCTTATTTGCTATTGCCCTTTCGTATGCTAATATATCTATAGGTTTTCCATTTTCATCTAATATTATTTTGCTTTCCTGGAAATCAAAATCTATAGTTCCTCGTTTCATTCTTCTTTTATTTAAAACATTAAATAACTCTTCCATCAATAAAAAATCGCTATAAAGATAATCGTATCTTTTAATTAATTCTTCATCTTTATCACGTATGATTTTAGTAACATTTGTATATGTCATTCTCTCATTAGTTCTAATTATACTTTCGAATATTTTATGATCTACAACTTTACCATTTTTATCTATCTCCATAAAACAACTCAAAGTAAGTCTATCAACCTTTGGATTTAAACTGCAAATCCCGTTAGACAATTTCTGTGGTAGCATAGGTATAACTCTATCTATTAAATATACTGAAGTTCCTCTATATAAAGCCTCTTTATCTAAAGTATTATTACTTCTCACATAATTAGAAACATCTGCAATATGTACCCCTAGGTAATAATTTCCATTTTCTAATTTTTTTATTGAAACAGCATCATCTAAATCTTTAGCATCTTCTCCATCTATTGTAACTGTATTTATGTCTCTTAAATCTATTCTTTTCTTATATTCTTCTTCTGGTATTTTTTCAGGTATACTCTCAGCATAATCTAAAACCTTTTGAGAAAATTCTTCTGGAAGTTTAAATTCCTTTATAATAGATAAAATGTCTATACCTTTATCTCCTGTTTTTCCAAGAATACTTATTATTTCACCTTCTGGATTTCTTCTATTTTCACCCCATAAAGTTATATTTACAATAACTACATCTTTACTCTTGGCTCCATTTCTAGCTGCTTTAGGCACAAAAATATCTTGTGTTATTCTTTTATCATTAGGAACTACAAATCCGAAATTCTTATTATCTTCATAAATACCAATAATAGTTATATTAGCTCTTTCTACTATTCTAACTATTTCACCTTCGCATTTTTTTGTTCCATGAGTTCCTGAAGTTATTTTACCAATAACTTTATCTCCATTCATAGCACCATTCATGGCATTTAACGGAATAAATATATCCTCACTATCATCACTCGTAATTAAAAAACCAAATCCTTTTTGATTACCTTGAAGTTTTCCTATTACAAGACCCATTCTTTCAGGTACACCAAAATTTTCACTTCTATTTTTTATTATTAATCCTTCTCCTTCCATAATATCTAACAATTTTCGAAATTCTTTTTTTTCATTTTTCTTTATACTAAATATTTTGGAAAGTTCTGTTAAATTCATTGGTTTATAAGCTTCTTCTTCCATATAATTTAAAATAGTTTCTTTTATATTCATATTATCCCTCCTTAACTCTATTATTTACTAAAATATAAAAATAAAACACATTTCAAAAAAATAGCCAGATTTCTCTGGCTATTTTTTAATTCAATATATTTAATAATATTCCACCAAATTTTAATATTACTGGCGCAAATACTAAGGAAACAATAGTCATAAGTTTTATTAATATATTCATAGAAGGACCTGAAGTATCCTTAAATGGATCTCCTACAGTATCTCCTACTACAGCAGCTTTATGAGCATCGCTTCCTTTTCCGCCCATTTCTCCTGATTCTATATATTTCTTAGCATTATCCCAAGCACCACCTGCATTAGACATTAATATAGCAACTAATACTCCTGTAGCTACAGCACCAGCTAAAAGTCCACCTAAAGCTTCTACACCTAGTAATAAACCTACTGTTATTGGAACTACTATAGCAAGTATTCCTGGTAAAAGCATTTCTCTTAAAGCAGCTGATGTTGATATATCAACGCATTTTTTATAATCTGGAGTAGCAGTACCTTCCATTATTCCTTTTGTTTCTTTAAACTGTCTTCTAACTTCTTGAATCATTTCATTTGCTGCCTTACCAACAGATTCCATTGTTAGTGCACCAAATATAAATGGAAGCATAGCACCAATAAATAAACCAACTAGAGTTATTGGGTTTAATACATCTATAACTTTTAAGTCTACAGCTTGTGCATAAGCTGCGAATAAAGCTAAAGCAGTTAAAGCTGCTGAACTTATAGCAAATCCTTTACCTATAGCTGCAGTAGTATTTCCAACTGAGTCTAATTTATCTGTTATTTCACGAACTTCTTCAGGTAAATTTGACATTTCAGCAATTCCTCCAGCATTATCAGCTATTGGTCCATAAGCATCTACAGCTACAGTTAATCCTGTAGTTGATAGCATTCCTACAGCAGCTAACGATATTCCAAATAAGCCCATAGAAGGATCACTATATCCGCCCATTACAAAGAAAGATACTAAAACAGCTACTGATATTAATAATATTGGCCACATAGTAGATATCATTCCTACTGCTAGTCCTGAAATAATAGTAGTTGCAGCACCAGTTCCTGATTGTTTAGCTATTTTCTTAACATATTTATACTCAGATGATGTATAAACTTCTGTTATTTTTCCTATTGCTAGTCCTACTGCAAGACCTGCAACTATTGCAAAAAAAGCTTTGTAGTTTCCAAAGATAGACTTACTCAATACAAAAGCAGCTATAACAACAATTACTCCACCAAGATAAGTTCCTGAATTCAAAGCTGTTTGAGGATTTTTTGATTTACTATTTCTAGCAAAAAATATTCCTATAACTGAAGCTACTATTCCTATAGCAGCAAGTGATATTGTAAATTTAGCACCTTCACCATTACTAAATAATACATATCCTAAAGTTAAAGCTGATATTATTGAATTTACATATGATTCAAATAAATCTGCTCCCATTCCAGCTACGTCTCCTACATTGTCTCCTACGTTATCTGCTATAACTGCAGGATTTCTAGGATCATCTTCTGGAATTCCAGCTTCCACTTTACCAACTAAATCTGCTCCAACGTCTGCAGCTTTAGTATATATTCCACCACCAACTCTTGCAAATAAAGCAATAGAACTAGCTCCAAGACCAAAACCTGTTATGTAATTCATTGCATTAGAATCACCATTAAATATAAATACTAAAATTCCAAGTCCAAATAATCCAAGTCCTACAACTGATAGTCCCATAACAGCACCACCAGAAAAAGCTATCTTAAGAGCCTTACTTTGGCTATGTCTTGCAGCTTCAGCTGTACGTACATTAGCCTTTGTTGCAACTCTCATTCCAAAATATCCTGCTAATATTGATGAAAGTGCACCATAAATAAAACATAATGCTGTTTGCCATGGTAAGAATATAGCTATTATTATAGCAACTACTATTATAAATACCGCTAAGTATCTATATTCCCTATTTAAAAAAGCCATAGCTCCATCATGAATATATCCTGCTATTTCCTTCATTCTTGCATTTCCTTCATTTTCTTTTGAAATAGCATTACTTAAAACAAAAGAAAATACTAAAGCTAATACTCCAGCTATAAGTGCGTAAATAAAATAATTTTTCAAAATTTTTCCCCCTGATTAAATTAAATTTAAACCAATAACAATTACTGCAAAAAGTAAAGCAGAAACAACTGTGACTTTAGCTAAAACTGTTTCTTTAGTTTTTGGCTTATTCTTATTGTAAAAAGTATCAGTACTTCCTGATATGATATTACCAAATCCTCCTGTTTGACTTGGTTGAAGTAATATAGATACTATCATAACTATAGATACAATAGTTAAACATATTATTAAAAATATCTCCACAAAAACACCTCCCTAATCATCAAATATACTAAGACATATAGAATATTCTATCACAGTAATTATAATATAACAATATCTGTTTCAAAATAAAGGATAGAGGTAATAATTCCCCTATCCTTTTAAAGATTCAAAATCATTGTTTTATATTATAGAAAGAATTAATTCCCCTATATTCTGCCATATCTTCTAGTTCTTCTTCTATTCTTAATAATTGATTATACTTAGCTACCCTTTCAGATCTTGCAGGTGCTCCAGTTTTAATTTGACCGGCATTTACCGAAACAACTAAATCTGCTATAGTTGTATCTTCAGTTTCTCCACTTCTATGAGAAACTACTGCAGTGTAGCCTGCTCTTTCAGCCATTTCAATTGCATTTAAAGTTTCAGTTAGAGTTCCTATTTGATTTAATTTTATAAGTATAGAATTTGCTACCTTCTTTTCTATACCCATCTTTAGTCTTTCTGTATTTGTAACAAATAAATCATCACCTACTAACTGAATTTTATTACCCAGTTTTTCAGTTAATATTCTCCAACCTTCCCAATCTTCCTCTGCCATTCCATCTTCAATTGATATTATTGGATACTTATTAACTAAATCCACATAAAAATCTGCCATTTCTTCACTTGATAGCATTTTCCCTTCGCCCTTTAAATTATATTTACCATCTTCATATATTTCAGAAGATGCAGGGTCTAGCGCTATATAAATATCTTTACCAGGTTCATAACCTGCATTTTTTATAGCTTCAACTATAATTTCAATAGCTTCCTCATTAGATTTTAAATTAGGTGCAAATCCACCTTCATCTCCAACACCAGTATCATAACCTTTTGATTTTAATAAAGATTTTAAAGAATGATATACTTCTGAACTCATTCTTAATGCGTCTGAAAATGATTTAGCACCAACTGGCATAACCATAAATTCCTGAAGGTCTACATTATTATCTGCGTGTTTTCCTCCATTTATTATGTTCATCATAGGAACTGGAAGAACCTTTGCATTAACTCCACCTATATATTGATACAAAGATAATCCTAAACAATTAGCTGCAGCCTTAGCAACTGCAAGTGACACTCCAAGCATAGCATTTGCGCCTAATTTAGCTTTATTATCCGTTCCGTCTATTTCAATCATTGCCTTATCTATTTGAACTTGATTTAAAGCATTCATCCCTATTAGTTCATCAGCAATTAAACCATTAACATTATCAACGGCTTTTAATACTCCATTACCGTTATATACTGATTCATCTTTATCTCTAAGTTCTACTGCTTCAAAAATACCAGTTGAAGCACCAGATGGTACTGAAGCTACGCCATATGTTCCATCTTCTAATGTAACTTCAACCTCTACAGTAGGATTGCTTCTAGAGTCTAGTATTTGTCTTGCAAAAATATCTACAATTTCTACATAGTCTTTCATACTTATAACCTCCATAAATTTATTTGATTAAGCTTTTACCTGTCATTTCCTTTGGAATTTCAAGACCCATACTTTGAAGGATAGTAGGAGCTATATCAGCTAGAACTCCACCTTCTCTAAGCTCTGTTGAATTATTATTTACATATATAAACGGAACTGGATTTGTTGTATGAGCTGTCATTGGTTTATTAGTTGAGTATTCAACCATTTGTTCTGAATTTCCATGATCTGCAGTAATAAAAACTGTACCCTCTCTATTAAGTATTTCCTTAACTACTTTACCTATACATACATCTACTGCTTCTATAGCTTTTTTTGCAGCTTCAAGTACACCTGTATGCCCTACCATATCAGGATTTGCATAGTTTAAAATAATAAGATCATATTTATCCATTTCAATTCTCTTTAATACCTCATCTGTTACTTCATAAGCACTCATCTCAGGTTTCATATCATATGTTGCAACCTTTGGAGATGGAATTAACGCTCTATCTTCATTTGGATTTGGTTCTTCAACCCCTCCATTAAAGAAAAATGTTACATGTGCATATTTTTCTGTTTCAGCTATTCTTAATTGATTTTTATTAAGTTTACTAACATATTCCCCTAAAGTATTACTATAACTTTCTGGTGTATATGCTACATTAACTCCCTCTAAAGTACTATCGTATTGAGTTAATGAAACAAAGTTTAAATCAAGACTCTCCCTAGTAAATCCATCAAAAACTTTGTCATTTATAGCTCTAGTTATCTCTCTTGCTCTATCTGGTCTGAAATTAAAAAATATAACTGAATCTTTATTTTCTATTTTTCCTACTGGCTTATCATCTTTTGTTATAACTGTTGGAAGAACAAATTCATCAGTTTTATTATCATGGTAAGATTTTACTATAACTTCATTAGAAGATTTGGCATATTCTCCCTTACCTAATACCATTGCATTATACGCAAGTTCAACTCTTTCCCATCTTTTATCTCTATCCATAGCATAGTATCTTCCTTCTACTGTTGCAATGGATCCTACACCTATTTCTTTTATAAACCCTTCTAAATCTTTTAAATAATCTATACCGCTAGTTGGTGATACATCTCTTCCATCCATAAAGCAATGAATATATACTTTGGTTAATCCCTTATCTTTAGCCATTTTAACTAAAGCTTTAAGATGAGAATTATGAGAATGTACTCCTCCATCTGATAATAACCCCATTAAATGAAGAGCTGAATTATTCTTTTTTGCTTCGTCCATAGCATAATTTAATGCAGGATTTTTTAATAGCCCGCCTTCTTTTATTTCTTTAGTTATTTTTGTTAACGCTTGGTATATTATTCTTCCTGCTCCAATATTCAAATGTCCAACTTCTGAATTTCCCATTTGCCCATCAGGAAGTCCAACATTTAAGCCAGATGCCCCAAGCTGTGTTTTATAATAATTTTTATACATATTGTCAAAATTAGGTTTATTAGCAATATCTACTGCATTTCCTTCTTTATTATCTGATAAACCAAATCCATCTAATATCATTAGCATTACAGGTTTCTTATTCATTAAATCACCAATTCCCATCTAATTAAAAATTAACAATAGCTCCAAAGTCTTCAGCATTTAAGCTTGCTCCGCCAACTAATGCACCATCTATATCTGATTTTCCCATTTGTTCTTTTATAGTACCAGGTTTTACAGAACCACCGTATTGAATTCTCATTTTATTAGCAGATTCTTTTCCAAATAATTCAGCAACTAATTTTCTAATATACGCTATTGTATCATTAGCATCATCTGCAGTAGCTGTTTTTCCTGTTCCTATAGCCCAAATTGGTTCATATGCTATAACTAAATTTTCTATTTGTTCTTTTGTAAGTCCAACTAAATCTAATTTAACTTGTCTTCCTAAAACTTCACTTGTTATATTAGCTTCTCTTTCTTCTAAAGTTTCTCCAACACATAGGATTGGAAGTATATTATGTTCATAAGCTTTTTTTAGTTTTTTATTTACTGTTTCATCTATTTCATTAAAATATGCTCTTCTTTCACTATGTCCTATTACTACATACTCTATTCCCATAGCTTCTAACATATTTGGAGCAATTTCTCCTGTAAAAGCGCCAAGCTCTTCAAAATACATGTTTTGAGCTCCAATTTTTATATTTGTTCCAGCTGCTGCTTTTTTAACTGCATCTAAACATACAAATGTAGGACAAACCACTACATCACATTTTGCCTCTTTAACTAATGGTTTTAAATCTTCTACTAATTTTACAGCTTCTTCAACTGTTTTGTGCATTTTCCAATTTCCTGCTATTATTGCTTTTCTCATTATATTCAACTCCTATTATTTATCGTTTAATGCTGCTATTCCTGGTAATTCTTTTCCCTCTAAAAATTCAAGAGAAGCTCCACCACCTGTAGATATATGTGTCATTTTACTTCCAAATCCATTTTGATTAACAGCAGCTGCACTATCTCCGCCACCTATTATTGTTGTAGCACCAGATTCTGCCATAGCTTCTGCTACTTTAATAGTACCATCTTTAAATTCATTAAATTCAAATACTCCCATAGGTCCATTCCAAACAACTGTTTTAGCGGATTTTATAGCTTCTTCATAAAGTGTTATTGTTTTAGGTCCTATATCTAATCCCATATATCCATCAGGAATATTTTCATCTTCTGTAACTATTTTTTTAGCATCTTCAGCAAATTTATCTCCACATGCATTATCTACTGGAAGTAAAAATTTAACTCCCTTTTCTTCTGCTTTTTTAACCATTTCTAAAGCATAATCCATTTTATCTTCTTCTAGAAGAGAATTGCCTATAGTATATCCTTGAGCCTTTAAAAAAGTATAGGCCATTCCTCCGCCTATTATTAAAGTATCTACTTTTTCTAATAGATTATTTATTACATTTATTTTATCTGAAACTTTAGAACCTCCAAGAATAGCTACAAAAGGTCTAACTGGCTTTTCTACAGCATTTCCTAGAAATTTTAATTCCTTTTGTATTAAATATCCACAAACTGATTCTTCAACAAATTCAGTAACACCAACTGTTGATGAATGTGCTCTGTGAGCTGATCCAAAAGCATCATTTACATAAACATCTGCAAGAGAAGCTAATTCTTTTGAAAAAGTTTCATCATTTTTCTTTTCTTCTGATCTAAATCTTGTATTTTCAAGTATAACTACATCACAATTTTTCATAGAAGCTACTGCTTTTTTAGCATTTTCTCCTACAACACTATCATCTTTTGCAAAAACTACTTCTTTGTTTAGCATTTCACCTAGTCTTTTTGCAACAGGAGCTAATGTGAATTTTTCATCAACACCCTTTGGTTTACCAAGATGAGAACATAAAATAACTTTTGCATTATTTTCTAACAAATATTTTATTGTTGGCATAGCGCCGTTTAATCTATTTTCATCAGTTATTACTCCATCTTTTAATGGAACATTAAAATCGCATCTAACTAAAACTCTTTTTCCTGAAACATTAACATCTTCTATAGTTTTTTTATTAAAATTCATTTAATTCACCTCTTAATTTTTAAAAAAGGTCTGGCTTTATAGCCCAAACTACAAAACCAGACCATATTATATTTTTTTATTTAGCGTCTACTTCTGCCATATGGCATACTAAATCTATTAGTTTATTTGAATAACCCCATTCATTGTCATACCAAGCAACTAATTTAACAAAATTATCATTTAAAGCTATTCCAGCTTTAGCATCAAATATTGATGTTCTTGGATCATGGATTATATCTGTAGATACTATTGCATCTTCAGTATATCCTAAAACTCCTTGTAATTCATTTTCAGAAGCTTTTTTAACAGCAGCTTTGATTTCTTCGTAAGAAGCACCTTTTTCTAATCTACATGTTAAATCTACAACTGAACCTGTTATTGTTGGAACTCTGAAAGCCATACCTGTTAATTTTCCGTTTAATTCAGGAATAACTTTACCAACTGCTTTAGCAGCTCCTGTAGATGATGGAATTATATTTGTTGCAGCAGCTCTTCCGCCTCTCCAATCTTTCTTTGAAGGTCCGTCAACTGTTTTTTGAGTAGCAGTTGTTGAATGAACTGTTGTCATTAATGCTTCTACTATTCCGAAATTATCATTAATAACTTTAGCTATTGGTGCTAAGCAGTTTGTTGTACATGATGCATTTGAAACTACTTTCATATCTTTTGTATATTTTTCACTGTTAACTCCCATAACGAACATTGGAGCATCAGCTGAAGGAGCAGATATAGCAACTTTTTTAGCTCCACCTTTAAAGTGAGCAGCAGCTTTGTCTAAAGTTGTGAATATTCCTGTACATTCACAAACATATTCAGCTCCGCATGTTGACCAAGCTATGTTTGAAGGATCCATTTCAGCAAAAACTTTAACTGATTTTCCATCAACTATTAAAGCATTATTAGCTACATCAGCTTTTACTTCGCCTTTGAATTTTCCTTGTACTGAATCATAAGTTAACATGTATACCATGTAATCTAAATCAACGAAAGGATCATTAATTCCCATAACCTCAACTTTTTCATTTTCAAGAGCCGCTCTAAAAGCAAGACGTCCTATTCTTCCAAAACCATTAATACCTAATTTAACCATTTTTAAATTCCTCCTAGTATTTTTATATTAATCTAAATTAAATTAACTTTAGATTATTTTTAACATTTCCAGTGCTGCCGCCTCATCAGTAATAAGTACACTACCAACATTTTTTTTAAGCGAAGCAACAATAGCTGGCGCTTTTTCAGCACCTACACATACAGCGATTTTATATTTCACTTTTCTTATTTGATCTATTTTCATTCCCACTGTAGTAGATGAATATAAAATATTTCCAGACTTATCAAAATAATACCCAAAAGCTTCTCCTACAGCACCAAGTTCCATAAGCTTATCTATTTTACTATCTGAGATACCTCTACTTTTAGCCATATCTTCAGCTTTTCCAACACCATATATTAAAATATCAATATTGTCAAATAACTCTGTGATTTCTTTTATATTTTTTTCTTTCAACATAATATTTAACACTTCATTACTAATATTATCAGTTAAATGAAGCAATTTATATGAAGCATTTAATTTTTCAGCCAAAATTGCTGTTAAAGTATCTGCTTGACTTTCAACTTTCTTCCCCATTCCACCTCTAGCTGGAAGCACCATGAGACTTTTAACATTACATATATTTTTCATATTCAATACTACTTTTCTTACTGTAGTTCCACCTGTTAATGCAATTACCATATTGTCTTTGACAATACGCTTAATGTAATTTGAAGCAGCAATTCCTATTTGATCTTTTACAGAAGAATCCTCATCAGAATTACCTGGAACTATTATTACTTCTTTGAGTAATAATTTTTTTTCAAGCTCTATTTCTAAATCACTTAAAGCTTTAATCTCATGCATTATCCCCATTAACTCTTGTAAAACCTGAAATCCTGAACACGTTAATGCCATTCCTAAAGAGTTTGACGCAATAAGACCTTGTTCTTTCAAACTGTCCGTTTCTTTTCTAACTACTCTTTCTCCCATTTTCAATTCTTGTGCTAAAACCCTTCTTCCTATAGGCTGATTGGAATATATAGCCCAAAGAATATCATATCGTATAGTTAAAATTTCAACTATTTCAGGAACTATCTTTTTTTCTAATCTTATTAAATTCTTCACAAAAGACACTCCTTTGGTCATATTGTGTCCCATATAATCATTTCTTGTCCCGCATCTATTATAAAACAAATAACTAAAAATTTAAATAGCAAATTGAAAAATATTTGTTAACATTAGAAAAAGATAATATAATTAATATCTTTTTCTTTTGCTAGAAGACCCTAAACCTACTTCCTCTCTATATTTTGCTACAGTTCTTCTTGAAATATTCATATTATATTTTTTTAATATTTTAGAAATGACTTCGTCAGATAAAGGATTTTTTTTATCTTCTTCACTTATTATCTCTTTAATTTTATCCTTTATTTCTAAAGAAGATACATCTTCACCTGACAAACTTACAATTTTGGATGTAAATAAATCTTTTATCTTTATAGTTTCTTTCCCGGTATATAAATATTTATCTTTTATAGCACGACTTACAGTTGACTCATGAACACCAATGCCATCTGCAATTTGTCTTAAAGTCATAGGTTTTATATTTCCTCCATTTGTAAAATACTCTATTTGTATATTTAAAATTTTTTCTAATACTTTATAAATTGTATTTTTTCTTTGATTTATACTTTTAATTAAAAATAAAGCACTATCTATTTTTTCTTTTACATAATCCTGTGTTTTTTTATCTTGAGAATTATCTATTATATCCTTATAAACATTATTTATATTTAATTTTGGGTGAACGTCCTCATTCATAATAATATAAAACTTGCCACCAATTTCCCGTATATAGGCATCTGGCATTACATATTTGGTTTCTTCCCCAGTATAAAATCCTCTTGAAGGTTTGGGCTCTAATTTTGTTATTATATCTTTATATTCTTGCACTTGTTTTTTTGTTATATGTAATTTCTTAGAAATTTCATTATATCTATTACTAGCAATATCCTCTAAATAAAAATTTACTATTTCTTTTAGTTTATGACCTTCTATTCCTTGTCTTTCTATTTGAATTATTAAACATTCTTTTATATCACTAGCTCCTATTCCTGGTGGGTCTAAAGATTTTATAATATCAACATATTTATCCATAGTTTCATTATCAATCTCTAAATCATCTATTAATTCTTCAGTATCCAGAGGCATATATCCATTTTTATCTATATTTTCTATCAGATAAATGCAAATTTTCTTACCTTGTTTATCCAAATATAATTCATTTATTTGTTCTATAAGATAATCCTTCAAAGTTTTTTTTATGGCAATATAATTAAATGGAGAACTGTCATCCTCTCCTGCATATTGGTATTTAATAGGTACAAACTCTCTACTGCTATTAATAATATCTTTATAAACATTATCCTGTTTTATTTTTTTATTTACTTCATCGTCTAAAAAATCCTTGTATTGAACTTCTAATAGAGGATTCTCAATTGATTCTTTCTCTATATATTTAGTCAATTCTAAGGAAGACATTTGAAGTATTTTTATTGATAATTGCATCTTTTGAGTTAAGATTAGTTTTTGCTCTATTTCTAAATTTAAATTAAAATCCATATTCATTTTATCACCACTTTATGAAAAGCCTATTGTATTTATTATACCATCAATAAAAATATATATAAATAAAAGGATAGCATATGCTATCCTTTTATTATTTTTCACCCTTTTCAAATGGAATTCCTTCTGCCTTCGGTGCTCTTGATTTTTTAGAAGTAAAAATTAGAGCTATCATTGTTGCAATATAAGGCAACATTTTATAATAAGCTTGATTTATGTTTAAATTGTTTAAAAAAGGAATAAGGGCGACTGAGTATGCAAGTGTTCTTAAAAACGCGAAAAATACAGAAGCAAAGAATATATTTAACGGTTTCCATTGACCAAATATCATAACTGCTAATGCTAAGAATCCAAAACCTGCAACTCCAGTATGGCCATTTACATTACCATTCATAACTCCAACGGAATAGAAGAATCCACCAATTCCGCCTAAAAGGCCAGAAATACCAACACCAAAATACCTCATTAAATATACACTTATTCCTACAGAATCTGCCGCTTGAGGATGCTCGCCACAAGACCTTAATCTAAGTCCAAATCTTGTCTTATAAAAAATAACATATGCTATAACAAGAAGTAGTAACCCAATATATACAGTAATATATGTGTTTTGAAAAAACAATTTTCCTAAAACAGGAATTTCTCCAAAAATCGGTACTTTTTTAATATAAAAATTTATATTTGTAGTAATACCATCACTATTAAATTTCATTTTAGCAAAAAGTAGTATAACCGCTGGTATAAGCATATTTAAAGATGTACCTGTTATAGTCTGGTCAGCTTTCATATTAACTGCTGCAAAAGCTAATAGCATAGAATATATTATTCCTGAAATAGCCGCTACTAACATACCGATAATGAGCACTGTTTGTGGATTCATACCAGTTCCCTGAATTGCTAAAACAATAAGACATCCAAAAAATGCTCCAAACAACATAATGCCTTCAAGTGCTATGTTAATAACACCGCTACTTTCACTATACATGCCACCTAATGCTACTAATAATAGAGGAATTGCAACAGGCAAAGTATTTTGAATTAAATAATAAAATGTATCCACTATTTACTCCTCCTCCTTATTTTTTACATCATCCGCGATAATTTTTTCAGCATTTGCATTAATTACTATAGGTTTATTCTTACGGCGATTTTTAATTTGTTTAGCTACAGTTGTCTTCATAAGCATTGAAAAAGCTGAAAAATAAATAATTACCGCAATAACAATATCTATTATTTCTGGTTTGTATCCATATAAAGCAGCTAGTGTACCACCTCTTTGAATACTAGATATAAATAGTGCTGAAAAAATTATTCCTATAGGACTTGAATTACCTAATAAAGCAACTGCTATTCCATTAAATCCATTTAGAGCAATAACACTAATTGGTTCATAAGTCATACTGCTTCCAGCTATCATTGAAGGTGCAAGTATTGCAAAAGCTCCACCTAAACCAGCTACTCCACCTGCAATAACCATAGTTAATATAGTATTTTTCTTGTGATTCATACCAGCATAATGACTTGCATCTTTGCTTAAACCAGTAGCTTTAAGTTCATAACCAAAAGTCGTTTTGTTTAAAATAATATATAAAACTATGGCAATAGCTATAGCTATAAATATCGAAAAATTTACATTTGAATTTTGTACACCTAAAGAAGGTATTTGAGCTGATGTAGGTAAATATGCAGTTCTAGTCATTGCTGGAATATACATTTTTGAATTTCCTTGAACAAGCATATCTACAATATACATTCCAATATAATTAAACATAATTGAAGTTATAACTTCATTTACATTCATATAAGCTTTTAAAACTCCAGGTATAAATCCCCAAATCATACCTCCAACAAGTCCTGCTAAAATACAAACTATCCAATGAATTGGACTAGGCAGTTCCCACATAAAACCTACATATAAAGCAAAAAACATACCCATTGTATACTGGCCAGAAGCTCCAATATTAAACAAACCCATTTTAAATGCAAATCCCACCGCAAGTCCTGTCATCAAAATTGGTGTTGCAAAATAAAAAACATCTCCTAACCTTGAAAATCCTCCAAAAATAACTGTGTTAAACCCAGCAATAGAACTATCTGGACTGGAAATAAGCATTACTACAAATCCTAAAATCAGCCCTAAAATAATGGCTAAAAGTGCGGAGGTAAATGCGGAAATACCCTTACTGTTTAATATTTTCAATAAATTTGTTTTAAATTTATTACGCATTTTCTTCCTCCTTTTTAACATTACGTTTTGCCCCTGACATATATAAACCTAATTCCTGGACACTTACTTCTTTTGGATTTACTTCTCCTACTATTTCGCCTTCATACATAACTAAAATACGGTCACTAACATCCATAACTTCATCAAGCTCTAATGATACAAGCAAAACAGCCTTACCATTATCACGAGTTGCAACTAACTGTTTGTGAATATATTCAATAGCACCAACATCTAGTCCACGTGTAGGCTGAACAGCAATTAATAAGTCATGTTCTTTATCTAGTTCTCTTGCAATAATAGCTTTCTGTTGATTTCCACCAGACATATTACGAGAAATAGTAATTGGTCCTTGACCACTTCTAATATCATATTGTTTAATTAATTTATCTGCATAGGAGCGAATTTCTTTTCTCTTAATAAATCCTTTGTTTTGAAATTCACTTTGCCAATATCGCTGCAATACCAAATTATCCTCTAATGAATAGTCAAGTACTAAACCATGTTTATGACGGTCCTCTGGAATATGACTCATTCCTATTTTAGATCTATTACGTATGGAAGTTTTTGAAACATTTTGATTGTTTAATGTGATAGTTCCATGGCTTTGTTTTTCAAGACCAGTTATTGCAGATATCAATTCAGTCTGTCCATTTCCATCTATACCAGCTAAACAAAGAATTTCACCAGCTCTAACTTTAAAAGAAACATTTCTTACAGCATCTTTTTTCCCAATTTTAGAAGGGACAGATAAATGTTCTACAGATAGTACAACATCAGTTGGTGGATTATCCTTCTTGTCTACTTTAAGATTAACATCTCTTCCTACCATCATTTTAGATAATTCTTCTTGATTAGTATCTTTAATATCCACATTTCCAATGTACTTTCCTTTTCTTATAACAGTACAACAGTCAGCAACAGCCATAATTTCATTTAATTTATGGGTTATAAATAAAATAGATTTACCTTCTTTTGCAAATCCACGCATAATTTCCATAAGTTCATCTATCTCTTGTGGTGTTAATACTGCAGTAGGTTCATCAAATATCAAAATATCGTTTTCACGGTACAACATCTTAAGAATCTCAACTCTTTGCTGCATACCAACAGATATTTTTTCTACTACTGCATCTGGGTCTACTTGTAATCCATATTGTTTACTTAAATCTGAAATTTTCTTTCTTGCTTTTTTTCTTTCTAAAAATCCCATTTTATTTGGTTCTACACCAAGAATGATATTCTCTAAAACAGTAAAATTTTCTACTAATTTAAAATGCTGATGTACCA
>JBGUER010000044.1:0-18424 GCA_041821285.1 Clostridiaceae bacterium | reverse complement strand
GGTGTTGTAAAAAACATAGAAAATAGTAACAAAATATATATGGGAACCACAGTAATATCTGGTAAAGGTATGGCTATAATAAAAGAAACAGGTATGCGAACTGAAATGGGCAAAATTGCTAAAATGCTTGATGAAATAAAACAGGAAAAATCGCCTCTTAAAGAAAAACTTAATTATCTTGGCAAAATATTAGTAATTATTTGTTTGGTAATATGCGCTGTTGTTACCTTACTTGGAATTTTAAGAGGTGAAAATAAATATGAAATGTTCTTACTTGGTGTTAGTCTTTCTGTAGCAGCTATACCAGAAGGACTGCCTGCCATTGTCACTGTGTCTTTAGCAATAGGAGTATCTAGAATGCTTAAAAGAAATGCTTTAGTTAGGAAGCTTCCTGCAGTAGAAACTTTAGGATGCACTTCATTTATCTGCAGTGATAAAACAGGAACTTTAACTGAAAATAATATGAAGGTTATAAAGCTTTATACAGAAAATAAAACTTATAATATTAATGATGAAAACATTGTAAATAAGGATTTAATAAAAAATATATTTTTCTATTGCAGTGATTGCTCTTTTAATAAAAACAAAAATAAAATCGAAGATTTAGTTATTGGAGAACCTACGGAAAAAGCTCTTATTTTGGCATTTATAAATAAAGCTTCTGATATAAAAAATTATAAGATAAAAAATATTGTTTATGAAATTCCATTTGATTCAATAAGAAAAATGATGTCTGTGGTTATCAAGGAAAATAATAAATATATTATTTATTCAAAAGGTGCACCTGATAAACTTATAAAAAAGTGCAAATATTACTTAAATAATGGTATTCCAGTTTTGTTAACTGATGAAATTAGAAAAAAAATCATAATAAATATAGATGATTTATCAAAAGATGCTTTAAGGTGTATTGCAGCAGCATATAAAGAAGAGTCTACTTTAATTAAAAACAAGGTAGAAGAAAATCTTATTTTTGTATCTATTGCAGGTATGATAGACCCACCTAGAAAAGAGGTTAAAGATGCAGTTATTGAATGTAAACTCGCACATATAACTCCAGTTATGATTACAGGTGATTATATAAATACAGCTTATGCTATAGGACGAGAAATTGGAATATGCAAAAATAAAGACCAATGTATAGAAGGAGAAGCAATAGATAAATTAAATGATAAAAAACTTAGTGAAATTGTTCACAAAATAAAGATATATGCAAGGGTAACTCCTAAACATAAATTAAGAATAATTGAAGCGTTAAAAAATGAAAATGAGATAGTGGCAATGACAGGTGATGGGGTAAATGATGCTCCAGCTATAAAAGAATCTGATATTGGCATCTCCATGGGTATATCTGGTACTGACGTTACTAAGGAAGCATCTTCTATGATATTATTAGATGATAATTTTGCAACTATTATATCTGCTGTTAAAGAAGGTAGGATTATTTATGATAATATAAGAAAATTTATAAGGTATTTATTATCTTGTAACCTAGGAGAAGTTTTAACTATGCTTTTAGCATCGTTGCTTTATTTAAAAATTCCTCTTCTGCCTATTCAAATACTATTTGTAAATCTAGCTACGGATGGTCTTCCTGCACTTGCTTTAGGGTTAGACCCAGGGGACAATAGCATAATGAGTGATAAACCAAGAAAAAAAAATGCAAATATATTTGCTGATGGCCTTGCTGCAAAAATTGTAATACGTGGTTGTTTAATCGGCATTTGTTCTATTTTGGCATTTTTAACTTCTATGTATTACGATTATAATATAGATGCATGTAGAACAATAACTCTAGCTACTTTAGTTTTATCACAATTATTTCACGTTTTTGAATGTAGATCGCTAAAAAAATCAATATTTGATATAAATCCATTTACTAATTTGTATCTATTAGGTGCAGTAGCTATTTCTGTTTTTATGTTAATTTCAGTTATATATATACCTTTTTTTGAAATATTATTTCATACAGTATATTTGGATTTTTCTAAATGGCTTATTGTAATGTTTTTTTCCGGAAGTATATTTTTAATAAATAGCATATACCTAAAAATAAGGAAGTGAAAATTCACTTCCTTATTTTACTTATTTATTTATATTTTTGAGGTCTTTGAACCCTTTTTACACTTTGGGCTTTACCTTCCATAGGAACTAAGTCCTTTTTAGTACTTAAGTTTCTAATATTCATTATTTCTATAGTTTCTCTTTTTTCTTTTCCTTTTTTACCTTTTAACCCTTGAATCAATAGTAAATTACCTTGACTAATTTTTATAAAACTAATCTTTTTAAACCACCTATGTTTTTGATAAACACATTTTAATATATTTTTACTTCTATCAGGTCTTAAAATTATTGTAACTAATAATTTGTGGAATATCCATAATATAGTTTTTTCTTCAACCTTAACAGATACTACATTTCCTTGTGCTTGGGTAATTCTATCACCATATTTTTTAAAATATGATCGAGTGTATCTTTCTGAAAGTTTGTCTCTAAATCCCATCTGCGTTTAACTCCTTTACTTTAATATACTCAAATATATTTTATTATAACATAATATTTTAAAAAAAGAAAATATTAATTACAAGGGAGTGCAAATAATGTTTATTTTTTAACAACCAATACCTTAATTATATATACCATAATTATTTAAAATATGATATGATATACATATGTGAAACAGTTATAAAATTATATGAATACAACATAATAATATCATAGGAGTTGAGCTCGATGTGTTTAGCTGTGCCCTTAAAAATAATAGATTTAAAGGATTTTGAAGCTATTGGAGAAATGGGAGGAGTAAAAAGAAAAATTAGAACAGATTTAATTAAAGATTTAAAATTAGGTGATTATGTTTTAGTACATGCTGGGTTTGCAATAGAAAAACTCAAAGAAAAACAAGCTAAAGAAACATTAGAAGCAATAGATGAATTGGAAGAAGCGTTAAGAGATGATAAAAAATGAATAATAATGAAAAAGTAGAGTATCTAAAATCTTTAGACCAAAAGCTTAACATAATGGAAGTTTGTGGAACACACACTATGGCCATTTCTAAATTTGGTTTGAGAACTAATATTAGCAAAAACATAAATTTAATATCTGGTCCTGGTTGCCCTGTTTGTGTAACTCCTGATTTCTATATTGATTACGTTTACAATATATCTAAAGAAGAAGATATATTAATAGCTACTTACGGAGACATGATTAGAGTTCCTGGTTCAGACACAAAATATTCTTTAGAAAAAGCTAAAGCAGAAGGCGCCACAGTGAAAATGGTCTATTCAAGTATGGATGCTCTAAATTTAGCTAAAGAAAATAAAAATAAAAAAGTGGTTTTTTTAGGTATAGGTTTTGAAACTACTATGCCAGCTACTGCAATCGCTGTATTAGAAGCTAGAAGACAAAATATAACTAATTTTTTTGTTTTATCTATTCATAAAAAAGTTGAGCCTGTAATGAGAGCCATTTTAGATGATAAAACTTTAAATATTCACGGTTTTATTTGTCCTGGTAATGTTGCTGTTATAATAGGTGAAAAAGGTTTTGAATTTTTAAATAATTATAATAAAAATGGTGTTATAACTGGTTTTGAATATGGTGAATTAATAGACGGAATATATACATTAGTTAAAAATATAAAAGACGGCAACAATAAAATAGAAAATAGATACCAAAACGCTGTAAGATATGAAGGCAATAAAGAAGCTAGAAAATTCATAGATAAAGTTTTTACCCTTAAAGATGATTATTGGAGAGGGCTGGGATTAATCCCAAACAGTGGATTTAAATTAAAAGATGAGTTTAAATCTTATGATATAGAAACATATTATAAAATAGAACATAATGAAAAACAATCAAAATCATTGTGCAGATGTGGAGATGTTTTAAAAGGTAAAATTAAGCCAAATCAATGTCCTCTTTTTAGAAAAATATGTAATCCTGAAAATCCAGTGGGCCCATGTATGGTGTCCTCTGAAGGAAGTTGTAGTGCTTATTACAAATATGAAAATATATAGAAAGGTTGATATTATGGATGAAATAATAACATTGTCATATGGTAGTGGAGGAATAAAAACATCAAGACTAATTGAAGATTATATGTTACCTGCTTTTAATAGCGACGTTTTAAACGAACTAAGTGATGGCGCTATTTTAGATGTTAAAGGAGATATAGCATTTTCTACAGATAGTTTTGTAATAGACCCATATTTCTTTAATGGAGGAGACATAGGTAAACTTAGTGTTTGTGGCACAGTAAACGATATTTTAATGTGTGGCGCTGTTCCTAAATTTTTAAGTCTTTCATTTATTTTAGAGGAAGGACTCAAATTAGAAGATTTAAAAACTATAATAAATTCAATTGCAGAAACTGCTAAAAAAGCTAATGTAAAAATAGTTACAGGAGATACAAAAGTAGTAGACAGAGGACACGGACATGGAATATATATAAATACTAGTGGAATTGGTATTAAAAGACCAGGTGTTACACTTGGCAAAAATAGAATAAAAGAAGGGGATAAAGTAATAGTTACAGGAAGTATAGGGAATCATGGAGTTTCTATATTATGCTCCCGTGAGAACTTATTAATAAGTGATATAAAATCTGATTGCGCTCCGCTAAATTCTGTAGTAGATTGTATTTTAAAATATAAAGAAAATATAAAGATATTACGAGACCCAACAAGAGGTGGTGTTGCTACTACTTTAAATGAATTTGTAGAAGGTGAAGATTTTGGAATAGAATTAGAGGAATCTAGTCTTCCTATAGATAAAAATGTACAAACTGCTTGTGATTTACTAGGTTTAGATCCATTATATAGTGCTAATGAAGGCAAGGTATTAGCTATTGTAGATAAAAGCATAGCTGAGAAATTAATAACTGATCTAAATAATTTTAAAGAAAGTGAATATTCTGCTATAATAGGTGAAGTTACAAGTGTTACAAAAGGTAAAGTTTTAATTAAATCTATATATGGTGGTAAAAGAGTTTTAGATAAATTAAGTAATGATTTGTTACCAAGAATATGTTAAATTGAAAGGAGATAAAACAATGCAAAAAGTACCTATTACTTATATTTCAACAGAAGAATTAATACCTCTTGCTGAAAAAATGTTTGAAGAAAAAAGAAGACTTGTTATCATGAATGGATATGTAGACAAGGAGGGCAACTATTGTGTAGTGTATAATTTTGATATTGATGGAAAACTTGAAACTTACATAGTTAAAGGATATAAAACTGTGCCATCAATAACTTATATTTATAAAGGTTCTGCACAATGGTGTGAAGAAGAAATATGTGAAATGATGCCAATTCAATTCGACGGTTTAGAGAAATCAGGAAGATTGTTTTTACCAGATGATTTTGATGGTACAGGACAAATATTAGTTATGCCACTTGATGAATTAAGAAAAAAAGACAATAAGGAGGAATAGTATGAGTTATGTAGTACCAATTGGTCCTTATCATCCATCTCTTGAGGAACCAGTTCATGTAAAACTTTATACAGATGGAGAGATAATATCTAATGCTGATGTTTTTATAGGATATAATCATAGAGGTATAGAAAAATTAGCAAGCGAAAGAAATCCAATACAAACTATAACTTTGGTAGAAAGGGTATGTGGAATATGTTCTCATTCTCACCCATTTACATATTGTAGAGCTCTAGAGGAAATAGCTGGTATGGAAGTTCCTAAAAGAGGTCAATATATAAGGGTAATCATTGCAGAACTTGAAAGACTTCACTCTCATTTTCTATGGCTTGGACTTGCAGCTCATATTATAGGATTTGATAGTTTGTTTATGTATGATTTTGAAGCAAGAGAAAAAGTTATGGATATGCTTGAAATGCTAACAGGAAATAGAGTTAACTATGCTATGAATATAGTAGGTGGAGCAAGAAGAGATATATCTAAAGAACAATTAGAAAAATTATTACAAATGGTAGAAGATCTAAAAAAACCATTTAATAAAATATTAAATATTTATTCTACTGATAAAACTATAGCTCTAAGAACCAAAGGAGTTGGAATTTTAACAAAAGAAGATGCTTTTATTTATGGAGCAGTAGGTCCTCACGGAAGAGCATCAAGTCAAATTGATGATGCAAGAAAAGTAGATCCTTATAGTTCATATGATGATTTTGATTTTGAATCTGTATCAGTTGATAATTGCGATGTATTTGGTAGAGCGGTTGTTAGGCTTTTAGAAGTTGAACAAAGCTTTAAAATAATAACTCAAGCTGCTAAAAATATGCCAGACACACCAATAAACTTAGGTGTTAAAATTCCTAAAATTCCAGCTGGAGAAACAATAGTAAGAACTGAAGCCCCTCGAGGCGAAGTTACTTATTATGTAGTTACAGACGGAAGTCAAACTAATTACAGAGTGAATATACATGTTCCTACATTTAAAAATGCAGCTACAGTTCCAGTTATGCTTAAAAATAATTCTGTTGCAGATGCAGGTCTTATAGTAGCAAGTATTGATCCATGCTTCTCTTGTTTGGATAGATAAATGCACGAATTATCTATTACAGAAAGTATTATTAAAATATGTAGTGAAGAGGCTTGTAAAAATAAAGCCTCTAAAGTTAAGTCAATAAAAATAGTAATAGGAGATTTAACAGGCCTTATTCCTGAATCTATTCAATATTATTTTGATATAGCAAGTAAGGAAACTAGGGTAGAGGGTGCAAAACTTATTATAGAAAAAATGCCGATTAAAATAGAGTGTAGAAACTGCAAAGCTGTAACGCCTATTAAAAGAGGTATATTCGCTTGTCCTAAATGTAATAGTGATGATATTTCTATGATTAGTGGAAATGAATTTTATGTTGACAGTATGGAGGTGGATTAATGGATATAAAAATTGTTAGACAAATATTAGAATGGAATGAAAATTGTCATAACGAACTAAGAACTATGCTAGATGAAAAAAAAGTTTTAATGATAAATGTAATGGGGTCTCCTGGTGGAGGTAAAACTACTTTTATTACAAAAATAATTGAAAACCTAAAAGATGAATACAATATTGGTGTTATAGAAGGGGATGTTGCAGGCAAAATAGATGCAGAAAAAATAGCTTCTATGGGTATTCCTGTAGTTCAATTAAATACCGATGGAGCTTGCCATATCGAAGCTATGTCTATAAAAAACATATTACCAGAATTTGATTTAGACAAATTAGATATAATGTTTATTGAAAACATTGGAAATTTAGTTTGTCCTGCTGAATTTGATATAGGTGAAGATATAAAAATAGCAATACTTAGCGTCCCAGAGGGTGATGATAAAGTAGAAAAATATCCTTTAATGTTTATTAAAGCTAATGCGCTTATTTTATCAAAATATGATATGAAACCATATTTTGATTTTGATGAAAATAGAGTTATAGATGATGCTAATAAAATAAATAAAAATATTGATATATTTAAAATAGATTCTAGTAGAGGTGATGGTATCGAAGAATTTGTTAAATATATTAAAAAATATATAAAAAAGTAAGGGAGAGCTATACATGAAAAAATTAAAAGCTATTTTTTCAACTTTTATATTCTGTTATATATTTTGGCTTCTTTATACTCTTTCATTTGATAAAGAAGAATTAATAGCAGGAGTATTAGTTTCTTTAGTGGTTGCAATATTTAGTGCACCATTTTTCATTGAGAAAGACCCATTTTTATTATTTAATCCTAAAAGAATATTAACATTATTAATATTCATTCCTATTTATCTAGTAGAATTATTTAAATCAAATTTAGATGTAGCACTTCGTGCTTTGTCTAAAGAAGTCAGAGTTAATCCTGGAATAGTAAAAGTAGAAACAGATTTAAAATCAGATTATGGACTTGCTATGTTATCTAATTGTATAACTTTAACTCCAGGAACTATTACTATGGAAATAGCTGAAGATAAAAATGAAAAATGTTATTTGTATATTCATTGGATTGACGTTAAAACAAGAGATATAAAACAAGCTTCAAAAATAATAAAAGGTTCCTTTGAACCTTATGTAGGGAGGATTTTCAACTAATGGATATGACTTTGGATTTTTTAGTATTTGCTATTATAATATCATTATTAGCATTAGTTTTACTATATAGAGTCATAAAAGGTCCCCATGTAATAGATAGAGTAGTTGCAGCAGATTCTATCGATATTATGATTGGATTAGTTATGGTTTTATATGGTTGCTATCAAGGAAGAGCTTTATATTTAGATTTAGGTTTAATAATAGCCCTTCTTGGTTTTATAGGAACTATACTTATATCAAAGTATTTGGAGGGTAAACTATGATAGTTAGAATTATTATCGATATATTTTTAGCACTAGGCATATTCTTCCTTTTTTCTGGTGTTGTAGGACTTATAAGAATGCCTGACACATTTTGTAGATTACAATCTTCAACTAATATTGTAACTATGGGTGGACTACCTATTCTTATAGGAACATGCATTTATGGTTTTTCAATAAAAAATTATGCTATAGCAATAAAATCATTAACTATTGCTTTATTTATCATATTAACTAATCCTGCAGCTTCTCATGCTATGACAAAAGCTGCATATAAAAGCGGTGCTAAAATGATAGATAAAAATGTCTGTGATGATTATGGGAGGGATGATATAGATGAATAGTCTTACCATATTAAATTCAATTATTATTATAGGAATTATTATAGCAGGATTTTGTGTTGTTATTATAGATGACATTCTTCCATGCATTATTGCAATGGCTGTAGTTGGAACTTTTGTAGCTTTAGAGTTTTTACTTTTAAATGCTCCTGACGTTGCTATTGCAGAGGGTGCTGTTGGTGCTATTTTAACTCCAGTTCTTTTCATAATAGCCTTAACTAAAATAAAAAAGTATGACAAAGAAAAGGAGGAAAATAAATGAAAAAATTTTTTATTTGGTTTTCTCTAAGTGTAATATCTATAATGGCAATATATACGGCTTACAAAATGTCTATAATGACAGCTGCCAGCCCAACATATGAGGGCATAGCTAAAATAATAGTAGACGATACTATGACTAAAACTGGTGCGGTAAATACAGTTACAGCTATTGTATTTGACTTTAGAGGATATGATACTTTAGGTGAAGCTTTTGTACTATTTACTGCTATTACTGGTTCTTCTGCGGTTTTAAGAAAGTATAAAAGGAGGTCATAAAGTGAAAAGAAAATATAAATCAAGAGATTCTATTATAAAATCCTGTGCTAATTTAGCACTTCCTATATCACTTATGTTAGGCTCCTATATAATATTACATGGTCATTTAAGTCCTGGTGGAGGATTTCAAGGTGGAGTATTAATCGCAGGTGTAGTTTCTATTTTATTTATTGCTTATGGACCTTCCGAAATAAAGAAAGTTTTTAATTCAGAAAGAATAAAAGTTTCAGAAGATATTGGGGCTATAGGGTTTATTATTCTTGCAACCTTAGGAATTATATATGGAATAACTTTTTTCCAAAATGTTTTAAGCCATGGAACTCCTGGTAAACTTTACAGTGCTGGTACTATATTCTGGATGAATTTCGCAGTAGGATATAAAGTTTTAGCTGGAGTTGGATTTCTTATCATTGTAATGTTATCTAGTTTATATCAAACATCTGAGTATGAAGATGATGATGATAACAAATAATTTGTAAATTGGAAGGTGAGAAAATGTTACTAAATTATATAGGTTGTTTTATGCTAATAATATTTGGGCTATATATTATGATAGCCAAAAAGAATTTAATTAAAATAGTTATTGGAATGTCTTTATTAGATACTGGTATAAATTTATTGTTAATATCTATTGGTTCAAGAAAAGGTGGAACTGCACCAATATTTATATCAGATTTAAAAAGTGATGCAATATTTGTAGATCCCGTACCTCAAGCTTTAACTCTAACATCTATTGTTATAGGTGCCTGTGTTACCGCTTTAGCATTATCTTTAGTTATAAAAATCAAATCTCATTATAATACTATAGATGCGGACAAAGTTAGGAGGTTAAATGGATGACGTCTTATTTTAGTAATCTTCCAGTTATAGCGATAATGGCACCATTTCTTGGAGCTTTTATATCAGCTATAATAGGAAATCGTAAAAAATTAATAAATTTAGTCAGGGCAATATCCTTAGTAACAACTTTTACTTCAGTTTTTGCTATATTTAGTCTTATTAAGCCTGTTATGATGGATCATAAAATTGTTTCATATTGGATGGGAAACTGGGCTCCTGAAAATAATTGGGCTATAGGAATAGGTCTTGAAGTTGATGCCTTTTCATTATTTGTAGCAATTATTATATCCTTTGCTTGTTTTTTATCTGTTATATATTCTTTTAGATATATGGAGCGAGATAACGGATTAGATAAATATTATGTTTTATTTCAACTACTATCTGGTAGTATGATAGGTTTTGTATTAACTGGAGACCTATTTAATATGTATGTAATGCTTGAAATTATGACTTTTGCAGCAATATCATTAACTGCATTTAGAAATCATATTTATAAA
This sequence comes from Clostridiaceae bacterium, assembly GCA_041821285.1. GTDB lineage: Bacteria > Bacillota > Clostridia > Clostridiales > Clostridiaceae > JAJBWD01. Next base: position 7,910 of record JBGUER010000044.1, on the reverse strand, counting down.
TCTGTTGAAGCTGGATTTAAATATTTAGTTATTGGTTCTTTAGGTTCTTCATTAATACTACTCGGAACAGTTTTACTATATTCTCAGCTTCATACATTAAATATGGCTCAAATGGCAGCACTTCTTCATGGAAATTACACAGTAGTTTCAACTTTTGCATTAGCATTAATGCTCACAGGTTATGCTGTTAAAGCATTTTTAGTGCCTTGTCACACATGGCCACCAGATGCACATATGGCAGCACCATCATCTATTTCTATGATTTTATCTGGAATAATGAGTAAAACCGGTATATATGGAATGGTTAGAATAACATATATGATATATCAAGGTGCTGGAAATAATAATTTAGAATTCTTATTAATATTTTGGGGTTCAATAACAATGCTAGTTGGAATATCTATGGCAGTTATTCAAACAGATTTTAAAAGACTTCTTGCTTTTTCCTCTGTTTCACAATTAGGATATATTATAACAGCATTTGGAGTAGGTTTAGCATCTAATACAGAAGTAGCTGTTTTAGGAACTATGGGTGGTTTATTTCATATGTTAAATCACGCCACTTTCAAACCACTTTTATTTCTTTGTGCCGGTGCGGTTTTACATCAGGCAGGAACTACGGATTTAAATAAATTAGGTGGTCTTGCTAAAAAAATGCCTCAAACAACAGCACTATTTATTATAGGAACTCTTGCAATAAGTGGAATACCTCCATTTAATGGATTTGTTTCTAAATGGCTTATATATCAAGCTACTTATGAAGCTGGCTATGCACCTGTTACAGTTATAGCATTGCTTACTTCAGTTCTAACTTTAGCTTCCTTAGTAAAAGTTATTCATTCAGTTTTCTTTGGTCAGTTAAATGAAGAACATAAAGATGTTAAAGAGGCACCGCTATCAATGAGAATTCCTATGATTGTACTTGCTATAATAGCTTTAGTGGTTGGTATAATTCCAAATGTTATATCTAAATATCTAATAGAACCTGCAGCTTATGCTGTATACAATATAGGGGATTATTTGGATGTTATGTTTACAAAAGGATATGCATCAGAAATGTTTAAAGAAGTAGTGCCAATTCCTAAAATGGATTATATATTAGCTGGTTATTGGGATCCAATTTCTTGGCTGGTTTTATTTGTTATTCTTTTAATAGGATTAATAATATTCTTTGCATTTGGATATAAACCTAAAAAATCTGCTCCAGTTGACCTTTTAGATACAAAATATGAATCTTTTACTGGTGGAGAAAAACAAGACTATTCACATTTAGGTGGAAACGATATGTTCTGGGGTATGAAACAGGACTTTGGAAAATATTTTAATTTTTTAAAAACAGCTCATAGCGGAGTTGTAAATGACTATGTTTTGTGGGTAGTAGTATGTGTAGCTTTTGTTACTATATACCTATTTACATTTATGTAAGGGGGATAGAATATGGATATTTTAATTAAATTACTATTAGATGCATTTTATGTATTAGTATTTCCCGGTTTTCTATTCTGTTTTTTCTTTGGTTTGTTGCTATCTGGCATAGATAGAAAATTAGTTGCAAGAATGCAAAGAAGAATAGGACCATCAATATTACAACCCTTTTATGATTTTTTTAAATTATTTGGGAAAGATAACATTATACCAAGGCAAGCTTCAAAAATAGCATTTTTAATGGCTCCATTCTTAGGTCTTGTTAGTGTTGTTGTAATATCACTATTTATACCAGTATTCGGTTTTACATTTGTTGGTAATACAGCAGATATAATAGTTATTCTTTATCTAATAACTATTCCTGCTCTAGCTTTGATAATAGGAGGTTCTTCATCAAGTTCTCCATTTGCTAGTGTTGGTATATCAAGAGAAATGGTTACTATGCTTTCATACGAGCTTCCTTTGGTTTTAATATTTTTAGCTGTTGGTAAAAAAGCTGGTATGGCTATGAATGGCAATGTAACATTTTCTTTAGCAGAAATAGCTAAATATCAAAGTACTGTAGGGTTAATGATTTCAAATTGGGCTTTAATTCCTGCAGCTATAGCTTTCTTAATGATAATTCCTGCGGAGGTTGGAGTTGTTCCTTTTGATGTAGCTGAAGCAGAAACTGAAATATGCGAAGGACCATTAGTTGAGTATAGTGGAATATATCTTGCACTGTACAAATTAACTCAATCAACTAAAATGATTATTATGGGAAGTTTATTTATTGCTCTATTTTTCGGAGGAGCAGGTTTTAATAACATATTTTTAAATATTCCACTGCTTTTAATATCTGTAATTTTAGTTATAATGGTTTCAGTTTCATTTGTACGGTCAATAGTTGGAAGAATAAAAGTAGAACAAACTTTAAAGTTCTTTTGGACTGTTCCCACTGTGCTTTCACTTATTAGTATTATTTTAGTATATTTAAAATTTTAAGGGCGGTGAAATAAAATGCTAGATAAATTAGTTGAAAAGAGTAGAATAAAATCTCCTTGGATATATCATATAAATACAGGTTCTTGCAATGGTTGCGATATAGAACTTATAGCCCTTTTAGGACCAAGATATGATGTAGAAAGATTTGGAGTTAAATTAACAGGTACTCCAAAGCATGCTGATATAGTTCTTATTACAGGTCCTGTAACTTCACAAACTAAGGATAGAATGCTTAGAGTTATATCTCAAATTCCAGACCCAAAGGTTATAATTTCACTAGGTTCATGTCCTATGTCTTGTAATGTTTTTAAAGGAAGCTATAGTGTAGAAGGGCCTCTAGATAAATGGGTTCATGTAGATGTTGCCGTTCCTGGGTGTCCTCCAAAACCTGAAGCTATGATAGATGGTATAATAAAGTCACTTGAAATTCTAAAGGAGAAAAGGGGGTTAAAATAATGAAATTACCTTATATAGAAGAAGCTGTTAAAAGCTTGTTTAAACCTGCTGTTACTCAAAAATATCCAGCTGTAAAAGTAGATGCTCCTGAAGGATATAGAGGAAAATTAGTTTTTGATAAAATAAATGCATAGGTTGTGGAATTTGTATTAGGGTTTGTTCACCTGCTGCTATAGAGAAAACTGTAGAAAAAACAGAAGAAGGACAAAAGGTTACAATGAAATTTAATATGGGGTCATGTACATTTTGTCAATTTTGTGCAGACTTTTGCCCTAAAAAGGCAATAACTTTGTCAACTGAATATTCAATGGTAACAACAGATAAAAATAGTTTGATTTTTGAAGGAAGTTTTATTAAAAAATTACCTCCAAAACCACCAGCAAAAAAAATCGAACAAAAGGAGACTAAAAATGACTAAAAATGACTTAGCTAAAATGATAGACCATACTATATTAAAACCTGAGGCTACAAAAGAAGAGGTTTTAAATATTTGCAAGGAAGCCATTGAAAACAATTTTGCTTCTGTTTGCATAAATCCTGGAAGAGTTTTAGAAGTAGCTGAAGCACTTAAAGGATCTTCAGTTGAAGTTTGTACTGTAATAGGTTTCCCATTAGGTGCAAATACTACAAAAGTTAAAGCATTTGAAACTGAAGAGGCTATTTTAAATGGAGCTACTGAAGTTGATATGGTAATAAATGTTGGTAAATTAAAAGAAAAAGACTATGAATATATAAAAGAAGATATAAAAGCAGTAGTTGAAAAAGCTAAAGGACACGCTATAACAAAAGTTATTATAGAAACATGTCTTTTATCTGATGAAGAAAAAGAAACAGTTTGCAAACTAGCAAAAGAAGCAGGAGCAAATTTTGTTAAAACTTCAACTGGATTTAATAAAGGTGGAGCTACAGCATCAGATATTGCTCTTATGAGAAAAACAGTAGGAGATTCTATGGGTGTTAAGGCTTCTGGTGGAGTTAGAACTACAAAAGATGCCCTTACTATGATAGAAAATGGAGCTTCTAGAATTGGTGCCTCTGCATCTATTTCAATAATAGAAAATATTTAAATTGAAACACACCTTATTTATTTAAGGTGTGTTTTATATTTCATATTCCTAAATCTACTTATCTAGAATATTAATATACTAAGGAAATTTAGGAGGATTAGTATGAAAGAAGAATTGAAATATAAAGAACTGAATTTTAATTTTAAATGTTATCCTTATTTTGAAAATGAATTAATAAACACTAAAGAATTAGATTGTTTATATGAAAAAATAGAAAATGTAACAAAAACAAAATTGTCAAATTTCGGAATATATATAGTGGATGATAATTATAATTTTTCAATAAATAAATTAAAACTATTTATTGAAAAATCATATGCTAATAAAAAAAGTCCTTTAGATATATGTTATTTTTCTAATTCAAAACAAGAAAAAATTAAATATATGAAATTGGAAACTGGGAAAGGGAATTTATTAAAAAAAATTAATGAAACTATTAAAAATGAATACGAAAATTTACTTTTAGATTTTTACAATAATAATCAAGAAAAAGAAGATGTTTTAGATAGTTTAATAACTATTAAAGATGATGAAATAGATAAACTCATTATAGAAGCAAATAAATATGAATTTGAAGTAATCCAAAAGGAAAATGGTTTTACCTTTGTGCCTCTTATGGATGGCGAAAAAATGAATGAAAATCAATATAATAATTTAAGTAGAGAAAAAAAATCTATTATAATTGATAATGTTAAACATTTAAAATATTTATCGGATAATATTATTTCTAAAATCGAAATTAGTGAAGACGAGGGGTTAATAAAATTTAAATCTATTTTTAATAAATATATTTTAGAAAAAACTAAAGATTTAAAAGAAAATCACAATGAACTATTCAAAAATCAAAAAAAGCCTTTAAATTACTTGAATAATTTATATAAATATATAGAAGATACACTTCTATCAATTCTAACTTTTAATTTTGAAGATATTGAGGAAAGTATAAAAGAAATGTTTTCAAATTATAAAATCAATGTTTTAGTAGATAACGAAAACATTTCTCACCCTAGAGTTATTTATGAAGATGATCCTAATACAAATAATTTATTTGGCTTTATTGAATATGAAAATATAAATTCAAATTATTATACTGATGTTTCATACATTAAAGAAGGTTCCTTGTTAAAAGCAGATACTGGGTGTTTAATAGTACGGTTAAAAGATCTATTATCTTATCAGTCTTCTTATCAAAAATTAATAAAATCTTTTAGAACCGGTAGAATAGAAAATGAATATACAAAAAAATTTTTAGATATACTTCCAATAAAAAATTTAGAAATAGAAAAAATCGTGATAAATGAACAATTAATTTTAATTGGTGATTTAGAATCATATTATGTTCTTAAAGATTTGGATAAAGATTTTGAAAATTTATTTAAAATATTAATAGAAAATAACCCATACATGGAAATAAATGAGCAAAACGAGAAATCATTTTCTAATTTAATTCATAGAGAAATAATGAATTATAATCTATTAGACTTTAGTTGTGATGCAATTTTTGAAATTGCAAAATATTTTTCAAAAAAAGCAAATGACAAAAATCGATTATACTTAGATATTGATGAATTGAGAAAAATTTTAAACTTATCTTCAGGACAATCAATAATAAAAGGTGATTCCTTAGTTTACAAGAAATCTGTATTATCTGTTTTAAATGAAGGAAATTATCTAGAGCAAGAAATATTAAAGGAATATAAAAATAAGAAAATAATATTTGATTTATCAAATAAAAAAATAGGACAAATAAATGGATTGTCTGTAATAGATACAGGCATAAAAGAAATAGGTAGACCCATTAAAATAACTTGTAGCATAAGTCATGGAGAAGGAAATATATACGATATTCAAAAGGAAAGTAATTTAAGCGGGAAAATTCATAGTAAATCCTTAGGCATTTTGAAAGGCTATTTAAATACATTAATAAATCCTTATGAAAATATCCCTATAGATTTTCATGTATGCTTTGAACAAATATATTCTAAAATCGATGGGGATAGTGCTTCTGTAGCCGAGATGCTGTGTATCCTTTCTGCAATATGCAATGTTCCTATTAATCAAAACTTAGCTGTAACTGGCTCTATAAATCAATTTGGTGTAATTCAGCCAGTTGGTGGATTGAATTCTAAGATAGAAGGATTTTTTAACGTATGCAACACACTTGAAGATGTTAAAGATAAAGGCGTTTTAATTCCTAAATCTAATAAAGATGAATTAATATTAAATGATGAAATATTAGAGTCTATTAGAAAAGGGGATTTCCATATATATACTATAGAGTCTATAGAGGATGCTATGGATATTATGATCTATAATGACTTTTATAAATCTTTAAAATCTATAATAAAAGATGAATTTAAAAAATATAAAAGCAGATGAAAATCTGCTTTTATACATTAAATCTAAAGTTTACTATGTCACCGTCTTGCATTATATATTCTTTTCCTTCTAATCTGAAATATCCTTTTTCTTTAGCTAGTGACTCACTTTTGCATTCCATTAATTTATCATAACTTATTATTTCAGCTCTAATAAATCCTCTTTCAATATCAGTATGTATTTTCCCTGCAGCCTTTTGAGCCTTTGTCCCAATTTTTATTGTCCAAGCCCGTACTTCGTCTTTTCCAGCAGTTAAAAAACTCATAAGACCTAAAAGTTTGTAACTTGTGTGGATTAATTTATCAAGACCAGTTTCTTTTAAATTATATTCTTCTAGAAGTTCTAATTTTTCATCTTCTTCAAGAGAAGATAGTTCTTCTTCTAATCTAGCTGATATTGTAACTGCTTCTGAGTTTTCTTTTTCAGCGTGAATTTTTAATTTTTTAACCATTTCATTTTCTGCATTTCCAGAAACTAAATCATCTTCTGAAATATTAGCTACATATAACATTGGCTTTGAGGTTAAAAGAAAAAATTCTTTAACTATTTCTGATTCATCATCAGTAAATTCCATAGTTCTAACTGGAAGGCCTTTTTCTAAATGCTCTTTTATCCTTTCCATTAATTCTAAGTCAAGTTTAGCTTTTTTTTCTCCACCACGTGCAAGTTTAGTAGTTTTTTCTATTCTTTTTTCCATAGTTTCCATATCAGCAAATATTAACTCTAAATTAATAGTCTCTACATCTCGAATAGGATCAACATTTCCATCAACATGTACTATATTGTCATCGTTAAAACATCTAACTACATGTACAATAGCTGCAACTTCCCTAATATGGGCTAAAAACTTATTTCCAAGTCCTTCTCCTTTACTAGCACCTTTAACAAGACCAGCTATATCATAAAATTCTATAGGAGCATATACTTTTTTCTTTGAATCGTACATAGCTTCTAATTGATCTAGCCTTTTATCTGGAACATTAACTACACCTACATTTGGTTCTATTGTACAAAATGGATAATTAGCTGACTCTGCGCCGGCTTTAGTAATAGCATTAAAAAGTGTACTTTTACCTACATTTGGTAACCCAACAATACCTAATTTCATATTTAAATTTTCCTTTCTGTTAAATAATTAAATTTTCTTTTAAATTATACTCTAGATACTCTGATTTTTCAATTAAAGGTTCTTTATCTTTAATCACAAAGCAAGATTGTATAATGAAATGACCGAATAACTAAAAAAAATGATTCATTTGAAGATTTCTGATATAGTGTAATCACGACAAAACCCTATAGGAGGAAATCAAACAAATGAATCAAGTTAATAATACTACAAATTCAAGGAAAAATAAATACCTTACAGAACAGGAAAGATACAAAATAGAAGCTTTAAAGAAAGCAAAACATTCAAATGCTGAAATTGCTACTTATATTGGTAAATCAGAACGTACAATACGACGAGAAATAGCTAGAGGGACAATTAAACTTTTAAATAGTGATGCAACTGATAGATATGAATATTGTGCAGATGTAGCTCATAGGAAATATCTAGAAAATACTTTAAATAAAGGACCTGGATTAAAAATTGGTTGTGAT
>JBGUER010000043.1:0-18970 GCA_041821285.1 Clostridiaceae bacterium | reverse complement strand
TTTTTCGTCTAATATCATCTCACTATTTAATATTTTTTCTTCAAATTCAATGGTTTCAATATCTACTTTTTCATCTTTTAAAACAGCTTCTAAAAAACTAACTAAAATATCCTTATTCTTTTGCGTGCCAAATAGTTTTTGAAAAACAACATCATTTTTAGGGTCCAATCTCTTTTTTGCGTTCATAGTCATAATATCAATCCTTTCTTTTTAGCTTTAGTAATCCTATCCATTTTAAAATAAAATAAGATTACATTAATATCATTTACTAGAACGTAAGTTCTTATGCGTGTATTTATAATAAATATCGAAATGAATTACTTTGCAATATAAAAAATTGAAAACGGAGTGAGCAATTTTTTATCTCTACTTCATTTCCATTTTTATCTATTAATTTTATTATATCACCTTGGGCATTCCTTATATAGTAATATTTCACTCCATTTAAATTCATGGATATTAAGTTACTATTGCCATCATAGGTGTAATGGGTTTTATCTGTTAGATTAGTTTTTTGGATCACTTTGTCTTCATACATAAGAAATGTATCCCAATCATTTCGTCATTAGCTCATTTTTACATGAATGTAAAAATGAGCACCCCAGGGGGTACTGACAAAAACTTTCTATAGTGAAACGGAAGGGCTTTTTCTAAGCTTATTAATTTTACTTCCCAACAAATTTATATTTTCATTCTAGTGAATAAAATCATTTGGATATCCTTTATGTTTCTTAATTCCATACTCTAACATTAATTCATCAGTTAAATAATTAACTCCCTTACAATGTAAGTCGCCAACACCTTCACTAATTAATTCATAGGTTTGTGATTTATAAAAATAATCCATGCTTACCTCTAAATCTTTACCGGTTTCTTTTGAGAATTCTAAAATTATATTTTTATATAAAGATTGCAGTAATAGTTTATTTGCTAACATACTCTACACTTCCTTACTTTCTTCATATTTTAAATATTTATCAATTATTCCTTGATTAACAATACATATTTGATGATTGGGTTTATAATACTTTAATTTTTTTAACGCTTCGTCTTTCTCTATTAATCCATCTTGATATAGTTCTATTGTATTATATACTCTGTCATCAGCTATACCACCTATTATCATGTCATAATCTAAATAAATACTATTTCCTGCTCTACACCCTAAAATAAAATCTAACCATTCCAAATCATAGCTTAAAAACTCTTTAACTCTATAAAATTCCCTAACATTATCTATATCTAAACTATATATATTTAAGTATCCATTTTTTCCTCTTTTTTTAAATTTATTTGTCCAGTTAGTTACCTGATCCTCTATTTCAGTTATATAAAAGCCTTTACCAAAATCTAAATATTCTCTTGAATAAGATATTTGAGGATTATCTACTATACAGTATGAACCATGATACACTATCATTTCAATACTCCCCTTTCTTTTAATACTTCTGTTAAATCATCTACAATATAATGTTTGCTTTGAGAATGTAATGGTTCATAACATGGTATTATATATCCATCTAAAATATTTGCATCTTTTATTAGTTTATATACTTTTTGAGCACTCATTCCTAATTTTTCCGATAAACTCTCAATACAAAAGATAGTAAATTCTAGTTTTTTCTCATCCATTACAATACCTCCAAACTTTATCTTCTTTATTTATATTATAGCATTTATATATTACTATTATATATTCTTAGATAAATATTACTTGAATTACATTTGATAATTTTAATACACTTACCAATCTTTGCAAGGTAACTGTTACCTTCAAAAATTTGGCTATAACCCTATTATATCACCTTGTACATTCCTTATATAGTAATATTTTGCTCTATTTAAGTTCATGGATATTAAGTTACTATTACCATCATGGGTGTAGTTGATTTTATCTGTTGTATTTTCTTCTAAGGTTACTTTAGCCCCTAATAAATGATAAAAATTTTAGTTATACCTCATGCTGCTAATACTTTTCCAATACTAATATAATATTATAAAAAATACACCTCCAAATAATTAATTCTTCATTATTGGGGTGTATTTTTTATATAATTATTTTTTTAAAAGTACCTTTCTATTTCTTTAATGTTATTAATATTAAAAATTTCTATTGCTATTATTTCTAATTTTTTCTCAGGTAACTTCATTAGTATTTTCTTATACTCATCAGGAATTATATTGAATTTTTGAGTAAGCTGTTTTAAAAGTATTTCAGTTTTGCCTTTCTTAATTCCTTCTTCCTTAGCTCCTTCAATTCTAGATCTTTCATCTAAAATATATTTTTCTCTAAGCTCTGCAAGTCTTATAGTTTCTTCATCACTATTTAAAGAATCCAATATTTCATGTGCTCTTTTTATTTTAGGATCTTCCATTTCAATCTCCTCCAATTCACTATCCTCTGGATTGGCTAGAAATAGTAACCACCTATGTAGAGGATTATTTAAATCTTTTTTTACCTTAATAAATTTTGGTATCTCTATAAAATTTATTTCTAAAATATCACTAAGCATTTCTTTTGTTTCATCTTCATATATATGATGCTTAGTGTGGAATTTTTCGAATTCTAAGTAATTAAAATTCAATAAATTTATTGTTATCTTCCTTTTTAAATCCTTATATAAACTACCGGTAAAGCAATTTCATAATTAAAAAATTCATTTTTCAGTTTTAAAAAAACACTAGTAATTCGTTATTTTAAAACTGAAAACCAGCCAAAATGTAATTATGCAATTTCCCTTACTAAATTACTATTTATATTTACTTGTTTTTGGTTTTATACACTTACCCCTTGCATATGCTCTTTATTAACTTTCATCATATTTATTTAAAATTTCTTCTCTCTTTTCATCAGTCAACTGAGTATACTTTTCATACATTGCCTCGTCCCCTAGTTTCATATATATATCAGACATGTCTGCATAAATTATCAACATCGGGTTACTCTTACAAAACGAGTCAACACTTTCTATATATTTGCATTCTTCTAAAGCAAATTTTAAATCGTCATTATCAACATCATTATCTTCTATAATCATTTTTAATATTAATGTTCTGGTTTGAAATGTATCATCAAAGCCATTAATATTGTTTTTATAAAACTCTTTAAACTTAATCTTATTTCCAGACTGAAACAAAGATACCATATAATCATATTTTAAAGTATCAGTATTTTCTTTTCCATTTTGTTTTAAGTATTCGGTATCCTCTAATAACTCACCATAATATAGCACTATTTCATTATTATCATCAATAACCTTGCATAGTTTTTCACGCGCTTCTGGATTTGGATCTATCTTATAACTATCTTTATATAGTATTTCCGCTAAATCATACATTTTAACTTTATAAAATGCATCCCCTAGAATTGCTGGTTTTTTCTTATATACTACACCTAATATAATAACAAAAATCAAAAATATACTTAATGAAATACCCATTTTCTTTCTTAATCTCATAATTTACATTCCACCTTTCCATTTATTATGGTGCTACAGTTTGCATTCCCTCTTCAGCTAGTTCTGCACATTTTCCAGTACCATAACGAATAATAGTATTTTGAATGTCCCACATTCTAAAATTTTCCGTTAAAGCGTCTTGTTCTTGAGAACTAAGTCCCTCCCAATCTGTGTTTTCTCTAATTAAATTCAGCTCTTGCATCAGCTCATAATCATGTATGCACTCTTTAAAATATTTATCATTATTAACATTTACATTTTGTATTTTATTAACTTTCACCTTTTCATTTGTTGATTTATCCGTTATCCCACCATTAGACCCAATATTCACAACATTTTCAGTATGATTGATTTTAGTTTGTTTTATATCATCGCTTGTTTTATTCTTCATCACTCCCCAAGAAAACCAAGATTTAACTTGCGAAAATGTTCCCCATACTTCATTAAAAGCCGACGCAATCTTATCTGCAACGTAAATAATAGCTTTAACAATATTTTTTAATATCTTTGGAAACTTTGGGAAAAGACCTGTAGGGTCACTTAAATTTACAGGATTATTTCTACAATAAGAAAACATATTATGCCCTAGCAAATTCCCAGTTTGTCCAATTATCCCATCCGCATTAATAAACCTACCCCACTCTGGGTTATAGTATCTGCTCTGCAAATAGTACAACCCCGTCTCACTATCATACCTATACCCTCTATATCTATAAGGATTCTTTACTCCTACAGTATCTTTAAGTGTTCCATCTATTGATATAAGTTTTCCCCAAGAATCATAGCTATAAGTTACTACTTCATTTCCATTTTTATCTATTAATCCTATTATATCACCTTGGGCATTCCTTACATAGTAATATTCTACTCCATTTAAGTTCATGGATATTAAATTACCATTGCCATCATAGGTGTAATGGATTTTATCTGTTCCAGTTTGTTCTAGAGTTACCTTGTCCCCTGATAAATAGTATTTTGTTGTGACATTGTTTACTGTTTTCTCTGTTCTTATTCCTGAGTCATTATATTTATAGCTTGTTGTTAATCCATTACCCTTTATTCCTGCTAGTTCTCTTCCTGCTTGCCAAGTATAGGTATATCCATTATAAGTTAATGGGTTCCCTATGGCATCGTAGGTTATTGCTTTTCCATCATAGGAGGTTAATTTATCCTTCCAGTTAGAATCTCCATAATTATAGCCATAGGTTTTAACTACTGTTCCTAAAGCTGCTATTGTATATGGATATTCTACTTTATTTAGTATATTTCCTCCTGCATCATAGGAGTAGGTTATTGTTTTATTTAAAACTCCATTATCTTCTCGTATTACTTCATTTAGCTCATTGTAATAATACTTTATTTTCTTTCCATTATTATCTGTTATGGTTTCTATATTACCACTGGCATCATAGGTATAGCCTATATTTTTTCCATTATTACTTATGCTTTGAACCTTTGTTGTAGTTGCTCCATTTATCCCCGGTGTATATCCATAAGTTGTATTATAATTAATACTTCCTGTATATATTGATTTTTGAGTTAATCTTCCTATAGCATCGTAGGTATTTGTTGCTTTTAAATTACTTCCAAATAAAGTCTCCTTTAGTCTATTGTCTTTATCGAATGTGTAGTTTGTAGTATAGGTATTTCCTAATGTTTTTTCAGTTACTTTATTTCCATTATTATTTGCATCAAAACCATAGCTTTGACTATTTCCATTGGAATCTGTTATTTTTACTAGCCTATCTTATAGGAATTTGCATAATTTCTATATTTATTTTTTGAGCTTTAAAAAACGTTAAAGATTCGTTATTTTAAAGCTCAAAATTAGCTTAATGTAATTATGCAAATTCCTTAGTATCATATATATACCTATATTTTACTCCATTTTCTACATCATTTACATAGCCTAAATTACCATTTGCATCATATTCGTAGGTAACTTTAACTACATTCTTTACTTTTTTAGCTGATACTCTGTCCAAATTATCATAATCATAGCTAACATATGCACCATTTCCATAGGTGGATTTTAATAGTTTACTAGATCTTGCTTCATATTGGTTTATTATTAGCTTTTGATTTCCTACATTTACTGAGGTACTATTCCCTAAAGCATCATAGGCAAAGGAATAATTAAAACCGTTATGGGTTATAGATTTTAACCTATCATTTTCATAAGCATAGCTATTTGTTATTGTATTGCCATCAACTGTTTTTGATACAGAAGTTAAATTATCTGTGTTTGAATCATAAACATAGTTTGTACTACTTCCTTTTGGATCTACTACGCTACTAAGCGTTCCCTTTGTTTCATCATAATTATAAGTCGCTGTATTCCCTGAAGAATCCTTTAATGTTTTTAATACAAAAAATAAAAACCCGCATTTAGCCGATAAAGCTAAATACGGGGTTTACCAATATTTGAAAGGTAACTGTTACCTTCAAAAATTCATTGCTTCTTCTACTGCAACTGCTACTGCAACGGAAGCTCCAACCATTGGGTTGTTTCCCATTCCAATAAGTCCCATCATTTCAACATGAGCTGGAACTGAAGATGATCCTGCAAACTGAGCATCAGAATGCATTCTTCCCATAGTATCTGTCATACCATATGAAGCTGGACCTGCTCCCATGTTATCTGGATGAAGTGTTCTTCCTGTACCACCACCTGATGCTACTGAGAAGTATTTCTTACCCATTTCATAACATTCTTTTTTGTAAGTTCCTGCAACTGGATGCTGGAATCTTGTAGGGTTAGTTGAGTTTCCTGTTATAGATACATCAACACCCTCTTTATGCATTATAGCTACTCCTTCTCTAACGTCATCTGCTCCGTAGCATTTAACTTTAGATCTTTCACCATCTGAATATGGTATTTCTTTAACAGTAGCTAATTCTCCTGTGAAATAATCATATTTAGTTTGTACATAAGTAAATCCATTAATTCTAGAAATTATATAAGCAGCATCTTTTCCAAGACCGTTTAATATAACTCTTAGTGGCTCTTTACGTACTTTGTTAGCGGATCTAGCTAGTCCAATAGCTCCTTCTGCTGCTGCGAAAGATTCATGTCCTGCTAAGAAAGCAAAGCATTTTGTCTCTTCCTTTAAAAGCATAGAAGCTAAGTTACCATGTCCTGTTCCAACTTTTCTTATATCTGCAACTGAACCTGGTATACAAAAAGCTTGTAGTCCTTCTCCTAGATCTACTGCTGCATCAGCGGCTTTTGTACGACCTTTTTTAATTGCTATTGCTGCTCCTAATGTATATGCCCAACATGCATTTTCAAATGCAATAGGTTGTATTTCTTTTACTATATTATATACATCTATTCCTTTATCATCACAAACTTTTTTTGCGTCTTCTATAGTTTCCATACCGTATTGTTTTAATACAGGTGTTATCTGATTTATTCTTCTTTCATAGCTTTCAAATAATGCCATTTTGTTTTCCTCCTTTACTCTACTATTCTTCTCTTGGGTCTATAACTTTAACGGCTTCTGCAAATCTTCCATAAGTGCCTGTAGCTTTTTCTATAGCTTCATTAGCATCTATTCCTTTTTTGATGAAGTCCATCATTTTACCTAGGTGAACAAATTTATAACCTATAACTTCATTGTTTTTATCTAAACCTATTTCTACAACATAGCCTTCAGCCATTTCTAAATATCTTGTTCCCTTAGCTTTTGTTCCATACATAGTACCAACTTGGCTTCTAAGTCCTTTTCCAAGGTCTTCAAGTCCAGCGCCTATTGGAAGTCCGCCTTCTGAGAAAGCTGTTTGAGTTCTTCCATAAACAATCTGAAGGAATAATTCTCTCATAGCTGTATTTATTGCATCACATACTAAATCTGTATTTAATGCTTCTAGTATTGTTTTTCCAGGTAATATTTCAGATGCCATAGCTGCTGAATGTGTCATACCAGTACAACCTAGTGTTTCAACTAAAGCCTCTTCTATAATACCATCTTTAACGTTTAATGTTAACTTACATGCACCCTGTTGAGGAGCACACCAACCTACACCATGAGTAAGTCCTGAAATATCTTTTACTTCTTTGGCTTGTACCCATTTTCCTTCTTCTGGTATTGGCGCTGGTCCGTGATTAGGTCCTTTTGCTACACATACCATGTTTTCAACTTCTGGTGAATAATTCATATGTATTTCTCCTTCCTTCATGAAATATCAATGTTATAATTTTCATAACCTACTCCATTTTATCAGAAGTATCCCACAGTAACAATAGATAAATATCAAATTTATTCATGTAATTGTTTTCATTTGTTATTTTTTTAACTTTTTATTTTTTTTCACATAAATATTAATAAATTCATCTATTGACTAAGTTTTAACTCTGTGATATTATAGGTTTGTTCGAGCCGAAGTGGTGGAACTGGCAGACGCGCCGGACTCAAAATCCGGAGAGGTAACACTCGTGCGGGTTCGATTCCCGCCTTCGGCACCAAAATATCCTCATAATTTAGATTATGGGGATATTTTTATTTTATAAATATTTTAAACAAAATTGAAAAGAGAACCCAAACTGAGTTCTCTAAACTTTATCTAGTCCCCTAACTGGCTTATGCATATTAGCATCTTCATTTTCTATAACAGGGTTAAAATTTTTTTTATTTCTTGATTTGTTTTCATTTTTATTTTTTTTATCTTTTTTACTCATATTATCACCCTTCTATAATTTATCATTTATCTTTCTTTGTAATTTCTTTATATCTTTTTCTCTTAAATGAGTTTTATCTAATATTTCCCCCATTCCCTCTCCATCTAACAGCATCTTTCTTGCTCTTTCCATAGATTTTTCATGTTCGCCTTTTTCCATAATTATTTTCCCTCCACAAATTTTTCTTTACCATTTTTCTCTTGGTCTTCATGTTGCTTTTTATATTCAGCACTTCTAGAATGATACTGCTCACTATCTAAATCTTTTGATTTAACTTTTGGTTCTCTATGTCTTATATACAAAATATCAACTCCTATTATAGATTTCTTGGTTTTTCACCTGAAAATGCAGTTTTTGAACTTTCTTCTTGAGGTGAGTGTTTTATATTTTTCTTTTTGAATTTTCCATCTTGCTTTTTATTATTTCTAGTTTCTTTTATATTATTATCCAACTTTGCACCACCTTTCTAATCTTATATTTTCCTTTAACTAATAATTTATTCATCACAATATATTGAATTATATGTTTTTATATTTTATTATGTTAGTAGAGGTGAAAATATGGAAAAGTCAATATTAATAGTAGATGATGAGATGAGGATGAGAAAGCTCATTTCCGATTATTTTAAAAGAGAAGGTTTTAATATTTATGAAGCGGAAAATGGATTAGATGCCTTAGAAAAATTCAAAAAATATGTTTTTGATCTTATTATTCTAGATATTATGATGCCCTATATGGATGGCTATGATGTATGTAAAGAAATAAGAAAAACTTCAAATGTGCCAATAATTTTTCTAACAGCAAAAGGTGAAGAAGACGACAAACTTTTAGGCTACGCTCTAGATGCAGATGATTATGTTACGAAACCTTTTAGCCCTAAGGTATTAGTTGCAAAATCAAAGGCGATTTTAAAAAGAGATACCATACCAAACAAAAATAGAACTTTATTAGATAGAGGTGGGATATCAATTGATACCGCTTCCCATAGAGTTTTTGTAGAAAAAAATGAAGTGAATTTATCTCCAAAGGAATATCAAATTCTATTATATTTTATAAAAAACGAAGATATTGTTTTATCTAGAGAAAAATTACTAGACAGCTTATGGGGTTATGATTATGATGGCGATTTAAGAACTGTAGATACTCATGTTAAAAGACTTCGTGAGAAATTGGGAAATTTTTCTAATCTAATAGCAACTGTACGAGGTTCTGGATATAGATTTGAGGTGAAAAATTGAAAAAAAGTATAGCTTTAAAACTTTTTATGATAACTACTTTAATATTGGTATCTTTTTTAAGTATTATTATTCTTATCCAATCCTTAACATTTGAAGATTTTTACACAAAACGGAAAATGAATTCATTAGTAAACAATGTTGACAGCTTTAAAAAAGACTACCTAAAAAACTACGACACTCATTCAGATATTATAAGTTCAATGCTTGATTTTGAGGATGATAATAATGCTAAAATAGTTGTTATTGATAGTTTTGGTAAATATAAATATTTAACTTATAATACAGACAAAACAGATACAGATAAAGTTGCATCTATATTTTTAGTTATAAATGCATGGAAAGAAAATCCAGAAGATATGCTTCAATTTGAACAAAATGGAAATACCATAGCTTATATTTTTGATAATTCTGAATATAACAGCAAAAATATTGTTTCCGCTTCTCCTGTTAGCATTGATGGCGAAATAACAGAATTTATTTTTGCAGTTTCTTCATTCCAACCAATAGATGAAGCTGCAGCAACAGTACGAGAGTTTTACGTATATTATTTAATAGGTGCCTTTATTGTAATTCTACTTCTTTCATTTATCTATTCTAATATGATTTCTAAACCTTTAATAGAGATGAATAAGAAAGCTAAACTAATGGCTAAATTAGATTTTACTAGTAAATGTGATATTGCACGAGATGATGAAATAGGAAGCCTAGCTCATACTTTGAATTTTTTATCTGAAACATTAGACAAATCTTTATCTAAACTTAAAGAATCAAATAAAAAACTCAAAAATGATATAGAACGAGAAAAAGAACTTGAGAAAGTTAGAAAAGATTTTATTTCTGCTATATCTCATGAATTGAAAACTCCTATTGCTTTAATTGAAGGATACGCTGAAGGTCTTAAAGATGGAATAGTGGAAAATGAAGATAAAGATTATTACCTTGATGTTATTTTAGATGAATCTCAAAATATGACTAAACTAATAAACGACCTTATTGATATTGCCCAATTAGAATCAGGGTCATATATTTTAAACAAAGTAGATTTTCACTTAGATAAACTTGTAAATTCAATAATAAAAAAATATGCTTCAATTTTTAAAGAAAAAGATATTAAAGTTGAAAGCTACATAAAACAAGATATTCTTGTATTTGGTGATGAATTAAGACTAGAACAAGTTATAAAAAATCTCTTGAATAATGGAATATATCATTGTGTAAACGGTGGAACTATGACAGTTTCTTTGTTTAACGAAGGCGCTAATGTGATTTTTGAAGTAGCAAATCAAGGCGAACAAATTGAAGATAATATCAAAGATCGTATTTGGGATACATTTTTTAAAAAAGATAGTTCTAGAAACAGACAACTTGGTAGTGCAGGTTTAGGTCTTTCAATTGTTAAAAACATTATACTTCTTCATAATGGAAATTACGGATTTAAAAATACAAATAAAGGTGTTAAATTCTATTTTACACTAAAAATAAAGGAATAGCCTAGGCTATTCCTTTATTTATTTCTTAATTTACTTCTTGTAACACTAAATCTAAATTTATAGTATCACCATTTCTGTCTACTACAAGCTTTATTTTATCTCCTGAATTATGTTCTGCCTTTATATTATTGATATCTTCAATAGATTTAACAGAAACTCCATCCATTTTTGTTATTATATCTCCAACTTTAAGTCCCGCTCTTTCAGCAGCTCCATATTCAGTTACCTCTGAAACATAAACTCCATCTGGATAGTTTGAATTTGGAATGTCAGATGAAGCTCCGCCTCTTATTCCAATCATAAGCATAGGTTTCATAAGATTTTCTATTTTAGGTGTTATATCATTTATAGGAATTGCAAATCCTATTCCTTCAACACTAGTTCCTGTTCCAAACATGCTTTGTCCATCTGATGCAATTTTGGCATTAGTTATACCTACAACCTGCCCTTTTGAATTTATTAAAGCACCGCCACTATTCCCAGGATTTATAGCTGCATCTGTTTGAATTAAATTCATTTTAAGTCCTTCAATGTCTACTTCTCTATTTATCGCACTTACAATACCTTGTGTAACAGATCCATATAATTCTTCACCTAATGGGTTACCAATAGCAACAACGGATTCTCCTACATTTAAAGCATCTGAATCTCCAAGTTCTGCTACAGCTATAATACTGCTAGTATTGTCTATTTTTAGTAGAGCTATATCATATCCAGTATCTTGGTTCACTAATTTAGCTGCTACTTCTTTACCGTCAGAAAATTTAACTTTTATTTCTCCTCCAGTGGATATTACATGATAATTAGTTAAAATATATCCATCGCTAGTTACAACAACTCCTGAACCGTATCCACTTCCATCTGATGTAGTTACGCTTATTCCAACTACTGCAGGACTAACTTTAGAAACTATATCAGTTACAGACATTTCCTCTCCACCAGACACAGTTTTTATTGTACTTGGAGTATCTGCATTATTATTAACTAATCCACTAGTATTTACTTGACTGTTATTACTTGGTTTTTCAAAAATGGAATATGTTAAATAAGAACCCATCCCCCCTCCGATAAAGGCACATATTACTGCCACTGCAATAATGGAGAAAAATCCATTTTTATTCTTTTTTTCTTTTTTCTTTTTATACTCTTCTTTTATAATATTCCCTTGTTCTTGGACATTTTCATTAACATCTATTTGAGTAGCTTCATTGTATAATTCCGTTTCTTCTAAATTAGAATTTTCTACAATCTCATTGCCCTCAATTTCATTGTTTTCTAAATCATCATTATTAAATTCATTCATAATAAAACCTCCTTATCATCTTCTATATGTTTTATTATATAAATGTTTTGTGTCAAGTCTATGTCATAAATGTAAAGTAATTTATAATACTATTTAATTTTATTTTTTAGCTTTCCTATTGATTCTATATAACATACTACCTCATCACCTGATTTTAAGTACCTTGGAGGTTCAAATCCCATTCCAACACCTTTTGGTGTTCCAGTTGATATTACATCTCCCTTTTTAAGCGTTATTCCCTTTGAAAAATCATTAATAACATAATCTATATCAAACATCATATTACTAGTATTTGAGTTTTGCCTTAATTCTCCATTTACATAGGATTTTATATCTAATTTAGGTGGATATTCTAAACCATCTGCTAATAATATATAAGGTCCCATTATGGTAGAACCATCCAAGCTTTTACTTTTAAACCATTGTTTATGCTTTTGTTGTAAATCTCTAGCTGAAATATCATTTAAAATAGTATATCCGAATATATATGATGATGCCTCATCTGAAGGTATATCTTTTCCTTCTTTTCCTATGATAACTGCAAGTTCACATTCATAATCTTGGCATTTAGTTATGTCACTATGATTGTCTATTACATCGTCTAATCCATTTGCTTTATCAAATAACTTTGAAAAATAAATAGGTTCTTTAGGTATATCATCACTATCTAGTTTTGAGGATAATTCCAATACGTGATCTTTGTAATTTTTACCAAGACATATTATACCTCTTCTTGTTTGTTTTATAGGGGCTACTATTTTAATATCTTCTATTTTTATTCCAGCTTGGCTTTTTTCTAACTCTTTTAAAGATTTTAAAATTTCATCATTAAAATTTTCGATTAAATTCAACATACTATCTTCAGAATAATTCATTACTGTTTTTTCATCTATTGATAATACCCCAATATATTCTTTATTTTTATAAATATAAGATAATAACTTCATTTTTCTCCTCCTATTTACTTAAATTTCTTGTTTTTTTAGTACAAACTTCCACAGCTTCCATAACAGCATATCTTAAATTATTTTTTTCAAGTGAATAAACCGCTTCTATAGTGGTTCCCCCTGGAGAACAAACTTCATCTTTTAACTTCCCTGGATGTTTTCCTGTTTCTAAAACCATTCCAGCTGCTCCTTTAACTGCTTGAGCTGCCATTTTGTAAGCTATATCTCGACCAAGTCCTTCCTTAACTGCACCATCTGCTAAAGCCTCTATAAACATATAAACATATGCTGGAGAAGAACCTGATATTCCAGGAACTATATCCATATAATTTTCATCTATTAGCACATACTCTCCAAAACTTTTAAATATTGATAATATCTGGTTCTTTTCTTCTTCAGTCATTTTATCATCAAGTGTTATTGCAACCATACCTTCACCTATTAAACATGGTGTATTTGGCATAGTTCTAACTACTTTAATATCTCTATCAAATGTATTTTTTATAGAATCCATAGTTATTCCAGGTGCAATGCTTATTATTATTACATTTTCTTTTACATAAGTTTTTATTTCTTTAATAACTGTTTCATATTTATTAGGCTTAACTGCTAAAAATAAAACATCTGCAAATTTTGCAACTTCCTTATTTGATGAAGTTGTTTTTATTCCATATTCCTCTTTAACTATTTCTAATTTTTCTAAGCTTGTATTACTAGCAATAATATTAGTTTTTTCATAAAGATTTGATTTTACAATACCTGATATCATTGCACTAGCCATATTCCCACAACCGATAAATCCTACATTTTTCATTTATTCTCCCCCTGATTTATATTTAATATATCTTTTATAACTTCTCCTGCTATAATCATACCTGCCACAGGTGGTACAAAAGATATTGACCCTGGTACAATCTTATCCCCTATTCTACATGCTTTTTTAGGTTCTTCTTCTGAATACAATACTTTTAATTTTTCTATGTTTATCTCTTTTAATTTTTTCCTCATAACTCTTGCAAGGGGACATACTTTTGTTTTATATATATCTGATATTTTAAACTTTGTTGGATCTAATTTATTTCCTGTACCCATTGAACTTATTATATTAACATTATTTTTATCACACCAATTAATAATAGCTATTTTAGAGGAAACTGAATCTATAGCATCTACAACATAAGAGAAACTTTCATCTAAAATATCATCCACATTTTTTTCGTCTACAAATATTTTCTCAGCTATTACATTGCAAAATGGATTTATATCTTCTATTCTTCTTTTCATAACTTCTATTTTATCTTTTCCAATATCTTTTGTTGTAGCTATTATCTGCCTATTTATATTTGATATATCTATTACATCACTATCTATTATTTTTATAGTTCCTATTCCAGCTCGTGCTAGTGCTTCTGTAGTAAAACTTCCTACTCCGCCTATTCCAAATACTACAACACTACTTTTTTTTAATTTAGCCAGTCCTTCTGTGCCAATAATTAAACCTGTCCTTTGAAACATAATTTCTTCATTTATTTCCACGTTTTAATCCTCCTAAATAAAATCAATTTATATTTTATTGCATATTATAATGTTTTTTTCATATTATATTTTGAAAGAAATTTTTAAAGGGTTATTATGAAAAAAATTTTATTGATTGTATGTTTTGTTTTTATGTTTTTTATTTCAAGTTGTTCCTACGTACGCACAAAAACCAAACCCGAATATGATTATTATACTATTTCCATAAAAGATAATATAAAACTAGAACAACCAAAGATTAAAATATTAGATACTAATTATTATAAAAATGAATATTTAGACCAAGATTCTATGAATAAAGTATTAGATTTTTTAAATGCTTTAAGTGAAAATAACTACGTAGATAAAGATCTTATCAAAGATAAAAAACCAGTTTTCAGATTATATATGGAATTTAGCGAAGATAGCTATGTAATAAATATATATGATGAAAACTATATTAGTATTTTCCCAAATGATGGTGATTATGACGAAGATTATATAAGCATGAATAAAATATATAAATCATTAAACTTATTTTATTTATGCAAAAACTATATAAATCTAAAATAAAAGCTCATATTTATCAGAGCTTTTATTTATTTGCATTATAAGATTCTATTCGCATATTTAATTTTTCTATAGGAGATACATCAGAAGTTAAACTATATCTATAATTAACTGCTGCAGCTTCTATTATAACTGCAAGATTTCTTCCAGGTCTTATTGGCAAAGTTATCTTTTTAACATCAACACCTACTATATTCATTTTTTCATTATCCGAACCTAATCTATCATAATCCCCTTCACCTTTCCAATTTTCCAAGTATATTGCCATATCTATAGTCTTACTACTTAATGTAGAACTTATACCATATAGCGCTGGAACATCTATTATCCCCATACCTCGAACTTCAAGCATACCATTTGTTATAAATGGGCTAACACCTGTTAAAACACCATCTACTTCCTTTATATCAACAGCATCATCAGCAACTAATCTATGGCCTCTTTTAATAAGTTCTAGTGCTGTTTCACTTTTTCCTATTCCACTATCTCCGGTTATTAACATACCTATTCCATAAACATCAACTAAAACTCCATGAAGTCTAACCTCTGGTGCAAGTTTTTCGTCTAAATAATACATTGCCTTATTTATAAATCTTGTTGTAACCATATCTGTTCTTAAAATCCAACTTTCAGTTGCCTTTGCAGCTTCTATTAATTGTTCATGTGGATTTATACCTCTTGATATAACAAGACATGGAAAATCGTACTTGAAAAATTTTCCGACTCTTTTTTTTCTAAGTTCAGGTTGCATGGCATCTAAAAAACTCCATTCAGCAAGACCTAAAACTTGAACTCTCTCTTTTGCAAAATAATTATAAAAGCCAGCTATTTGAAGTCCTGGCCTATTAGTTTCACTTACTGCTATTAATGAATCATTTTTTCCTTCTACAATAATTTCTAATTTTAAATCTCTTATTAATTCCGCTACTGTTACCATATGTTTTACCTCTTTATATTATTATGAACTATAAAACTAAGTTCATCTATAATTATATAAATAAACTTAAAATAAGTCCACATTAAGTGGACTTATAATTTATTTATTTTATATATTAAGATTATCTAATACTTCATCTATTTCATAATCTTCATCCTTACTATAAAACATTGCTATAAATTCATTTCCATTTAAATCTTCATCAATGTCAAAACTAATAAATTGACCTTGCAATTCAAATTCATCCATTGCTTCTTCTATTATATCCCCAACATTATCTACTGCTATATCCATAAGATATGGAATATAAAATTCTTCTCGTATTACATCCTCATCTGTACTATCACATTCATCTTCAGTATAAGCTTTTGCTGCTTTTTTTTCATCTTCATCATATTCATAAGTAAATCTAAAAATAACTATATCATCTTTATAATTTATTTCTTCTACGTTATTAAGTCTATTTTCTTCTAACAATTGCATTAATGAAATTTTATCCATTTAATTCACCTCTTATAATAATTTTATAAATTCGTCTACAAAAGTTTCTGCTTGTTTATATTCTTCTTGCGATGGAACAAATTTAAATTTTAAACCAGGGTCTAAAACTTTTAATTTTAATGATTTTAACCTTTCTGTAAGCATAGGTACTCCTTCTCCACTCCATCCAAAAGATCCGAATGCAGCAGCTGGTTTTCCTCTGTTTATTATAGGATTAACAAGAGATAAAACATCCCAAGCAGGTTTAACTGCATCTTGATTAATAGTAGGAGATCCAATTAAAAATGCTTTTGAACTTTCTATCATTTCTATTATCTTCGCTGTATCCATAGATGTTATTTCATAAGCTTCAGCTTTTACACCTTTTTCTATAAATTTTCTTTTTAAAAACTTAGCCATGTCTTCAGTATTTCTATATGCTGAAATATAAAATATATTGACTTTATCTTCTATTTCTTTTATTTCAGCCCATTTTTTATAAAGATCTAAATAATAATTTATCTTTTTTTTGTGTACAGGTCCATGAGATGTGGCTATTAAATCATAATCTAAATCTTTTATTTTATCTAAACCAGAATTTACAAACTTTTTAAATGGACCCATTATAACGTCAAAATAATATTTCATCTCTCCATCATATTCTTCATTATATTCTTCTAAAACATTAGTACTAGGACAATAATGGCATCCAAAAAAATCACAAGTAAATAAAGATTTCATCTCTTTAACATAAGTAAACATAGTATCTGGCCAATGAAGATTAGGAGCACTTATAAAATTCAAAGTATATTTTCCTAAAGAAATCTCATCTTTGGCAAATACAAAATTCATATCCCTATTCATTATAGCTTTTAAATACATATATGCAGCCTTTGAACAAACTATTTTTGCTTCAGGATAATCATTTATTAAATTTATTAAAGAGCCGCTGTGATCAAGTTCCGTATGTTGAACTATTATATAATCTACTTTTCTATCACCAATAACACTAACTATGTTTTCCTTGAATTCATCATAATATCCATTTTTCACTGAATCTATTATAGCTACTTTTTCATCATCTATCAAATAAGAATTATAAGTGGTTCCTTTTTTTGTCTCCATTATAATATCAAATACCCTTAATTCCTCATTCTTTACTCCTACCCAATACAAATCTTCTTTTAATTTTAATTTGCTCATTTCATCCTCCTTATATACACAATAATCATTTTATCTTTTATTATCTAATAATTATTATAGATTAGATTGGATATTTTGTCAAAATAAATAATATATTCTAAATGAAGTGCTCTTGTTAAAATAACATACAAAATCTTCAAATCTAAACTTGTTTCTTTATAATTATCATCACTTAAATCGTATATTATTGTAGCATCAAATTCAAGTCCTTTTGTTAAATACGAAGGAATAATAATCTTGTCACTTTTAATATTTTTACTTTTTTCTTCTACTATACTATAATCTTTTATTTTATTTTTATTCAATATTTTTTTTAAAGCTTTGCATTGACTAGCTGTTTTACAAATAATAGCTATATTTTTTCTTCCTTGTTTACTAACTTCATTTTCAATATCTTTTAATTTTTCAATAAAAGCTAATTCATTTTCGCATTTTATAACAGAAGGCTTATCTCCATGTCTTAAAACTGGTGTTGGTACTCCATTTTCAAGGTTTTGTTTTTTTAAAACTTTATTTGAAAATTCTATTATTTCAACTGTGGACCTATAGCTTAAAGTTAAATTATCTATTTGTGCATAGTTTTCAAATACTTCTTGTTTTAATGTTTCCCAACTGTTCACACCTCTATAATAATATATGCCTTGAGCCAAATCTCCTACTATAGTTAATGAATTTAAAATAGTCATATTTTTTAGTATATATAATTCAAATAAACTATAATCTTGTGCCTCATCTATTAAAATATGTTTAAACTTATTTTTTTCATCTATTCCTTCTATATTAAATTTTAGATATACCATGGCACTTAAATCATCTGCATCAATAATATTAGACTGGAGATAAAATTTTTCATCTTTAAATAATATATCTATATCTTTTTCATCAAACATTTCTGAAGATATCTTATCAAACATCTCCCTATCTTTATATAAATCAAAATATAAATCTTGAATAGATTTGATTTTCCAATTATCAAAATATGCTTTAAAACTTTTTTTACCTGATTTTATTAAATTTCCTCGAAGATTATCCCTCTCTTCATAAATATCTATTATTTGTTTTCTTCTTTCTTCAGAATCTTCCATTGATAGCCTTAATCTTTTTACTTTATAGTCATATACAAAGGATTTTTTTCCACAAATAACATT
>JBGUER010000042.1:0-19019 GCA_041821285.1 Clostridiaceae bacterium | reverse complement strand
GTGGATTTGAAAAGAAAATAATTGGTGGAACTACAAATAGTAAAATAAAGAAGAGAGCAAAGGTTGTGAATATACCAAGAGTGTTTGAGGATGAAGAAAAGATTTTAGCTTTTTTTAAAAAGTAACTTCATAAACAATGTATGGTATAGAGGATGTAGTTAGTGATGCTTTAAACTAGAGGTGAATAAAAATGGAAATGGTTAAATCTAAAATAAAAAGAAAAGAATACATAAAGCCTGCGTGGATATATTTTTTGCTAGCAGTATTAGTGATTCCAATGATTATATTTATTATAGTATGGAATGTACCAACTACTGAAAATTTATCTAAAACAATTCAAAATATCGTTATTTTTATAAGTGTAGGAGCGTTTACAATGGAAATTCCTAATTTATGTATTTTCGGAGGATACTTAGGTTTTTGCTACGGTATTACAGGTACTTCTAAAATAACATTATTTGACGATGTTATGGTATATTCTAAATATTCAGGAAGTATGGGTAATAGGGAGACAATTACTTATTATATAAAAAAAACAGATTCAGTAGTATTGACAAAAAGAACAATGAAAATAAAAGGTGGATTTGAAAAGAAAATAACTGGCGGAACTACAAATAGTGAAATAAAGAAGAGAGCAAAGGTTGTGAATATACCAAGAGTGTTTGAGGATGAAGAAAAGATTTTAGCGTTTTTAAAAAAATAAATTGATGTATTGGGGTCTGCCCCCTATGGATAGTTGGTTAAAATGGTAAATAATAAATAACACCCACTTTAAAAGTGGGTGTTATTTATTCTGTAAATACGCAATATAAAAATTCTTCAAGGTCTTCGGTACCTCGTAATTCTTCGTTTATCCAAAAGCCTATTGTATCGAATTCACCATCTGAATGTACAACAAATTGAAGGACAACATATACTGGTGTATCATTTTCAGTGATCATTCCGCCAACTTCAACTATATTATTATTATAGCTATCAGTATATTGGGACCATTTAGAATCTGTTAAAAAATAATTAAAGGCAGTGCCAATGGTTTGGTTAGGGTAGCTATAAAAAGTACCAGTTTGTATCCATTCAATATAATTTGTATTATTTTGACTTGGAGCAGGAGCGGGTTCAGGTGAAGGCTCGGGAGTAGAAGCAGGCGTTTGGGTATTATCTTGAACAACTGGTGGACTACTGTTAGGAGTTTTGCTTGAGAAAGTAGTACAACTACAAGCTATAAAAGATATTAGAATTAGAATCGAAAGAATGAATATAATTTTTGATTTTTTTATGACGATACACCTCATTTGAATATATTTATATATCATCATATGAATGAAATGATTTGCTAGTGAAAAATAAAAAAAATTTTAATTGTATAAGAATAGACATAAAAACATGTAAAAATACGAAATTTATAAAATCATATCTAATCTCATGGTAAAGTTAAAATAAATGTGCTAGTTGTACAAGTAAAGGCTACAGGTATATAGTACCTTTTGGGTCTATATGCCAGTGTTCAGAATTTTGTACTTTTTCTAAAATAGCCATATAAGGACAAGCTAATTATCAATATGTACAATTCTATGAACACTGGCATATACTGCTCAACACACATAATAGACCAGGCATCATGCGAGGGGAATGATTGAAAAGAAAAAATTCTTAGCTAATATGGATATTGAATAATTAATATGTAAATACTTTTGTTTCCATAGGTATATTTGAGTAAACCCACTTTGCATGATCTGTACTTAAAATGATACATCCGTTAGAAGCTCGCTCACCTAAAGTGAAATTCTCAATTTCTTTGCCAGCTTGGGTAGGTATAGAGTGAATCATGTAGTTATTATAAAAAACTGAGTAATACATTGCACTTTGGCCAAATTGGTTTTTAAAGGATATACCTTTTGAATTAATTTCAAATTCACCAATAACGGTAGGGGTTATATTATAACCAGTTGAACAGTCCCAAGAATATTTAAGTGCCCAAGTATTATCAGACTTATTGAAAATATTAAGTTTTTGACGAGAGATATCTATCCAAATAAGATAATTAGTTTTACTAGTTAAATTAATATCATTCACAAAAAAAACTTTTTCACTTGGTGATAAATCCTGGGTAGTTTTTTTTGGTTCTGTGTCTATAAGAATAGAATCTCCATCTATCCAATCTGAGATCGAAGAATTAGATACTTTATATTTAGAACCATTTTCAAAATCTTCTAAAATTTTCACTTGTTCACCTTTTTTAAATTTATCAGTTTTATCTTTAATAGTTCCATAAACGATAGAGGACTGAACATTGTATTTTAAATAAGTGTTTTCTTTTGCCATTTCTTCATGGTTATTAAAATCAAAAAAAATCACAAAGAGTAGCAGTGATGTTACTGTAATTGTTAATGCGCAAATTATTATTTTTTTTTTCATAGGATCTCCTAGAACTTTATTTAGTGTGATTTATATTAAGTTTCATAGATAATTATACAATGAATTTACAATATTATATATAATAATACAAAAACAATCAAAATTGTATTACCTAATTTGATATTTTATGTAGTAAAAGGTATAATGTACCTTGTAAATATTATGGAGGTGTATTATGAAAAAGAACAAGGGGTTAGTTATTGCAGTAATTTATTTTTTTATTTTAACATTAGTACCAATGAATTTAGTATCTGAAAAAGTTTTTGCAGCCAATGATACTGAAGGTAACGGTAGTTCAGTAAAAGAATATTTGGATTATACGGAAGGATATGCTAGATTAGCTGTACAGTACAAAGATGAGACATTTTTGATTGTTACTGATTTAGAAACTAGAGAAAGTAAAATGAGTGGAATAAAAGATGGGCAAGAAAAAGTTGTATTAGAAGGTGATTATTTACCTAGTTTCAAAAAGATATTAGGAAAGACAGACAATAAAATTGAATTTATAAATTCAAATGAACAAACTGGGAATATTTATGAATATAATTTTGATGATAATACATTAAATACCGATAAAAATCTAAATATTAATGATGAAATCAAAAATCAAGAAAATTTATCTTCCTTATGGATAGATTCATTTACTAAAGATAAAAATGGCAAATATTGGACAAAAGGTACTAGTTTTATTTCAGATCAAGAAAATGCAAATTTTTGTAGTTTCCTTTCTAGTGAAACTGGTTATGAAAGAAAACAGGATTCATTTATAGATTTATTTTTTGATGAGTATAATTTTTTTGTAAATAGTTATGATAATAAGATTATTACTGTTGGATATAACCAAAATGATAAATTAACTTTTAATTTTTTACAAGATGATAATTCCATGAAATCATATAATCTAGATATATCTGGGGATAGATTCTTAACAGCTTATTCAAATGGAAATAAAATGTATATAGTTACCATGTCAGGTACCTGGCAAGATCCTACATATTATTTTGATATTTTTAATATTAATGATGGAAGTATAGACTTAGAGAAAACAATTGAAATGGATAATTATCCTAATGTATCATTTGATGTGATGGGAAATGTTTGGATTCTAAAAGGTAGAACAGTATCTGAATTAGATAATAATGAATTTAAAGATTATTACGTTGTTAATGGTTTAATGAATGCTTTTAGTATTTATGATGAAAATCATTTAATTGTATATGGTGAAAAAGGATATACAATAATTTCAGAAGGAAATCCTGTAGAAAAAGATGAAAATGGAATATCAAATGTAGAAATTGAGCCAGAAGTAACCCAGAATGGTGATAATGCATCTGTAGCATTTAGTTCAGATAATGCAGTAAAGGGCGCAAATAATAGAATCAATATAAAAACTACAGATAAAACTCAAAATCTAATGTTTGATGCTAATCAAATGAAAGCTACAAATGGTACTGTTGTATTGAAAAAAGATTCAATGAATATAGAATTACCAATAGAGACAATAGATTTTACTGGAGTAGCTGAAGGTGATAAGGTTAAATTTACTAGTACAACATCACAAGATAATAAAATAATAGCTAGTAATATGAAAGCAATAAATAAAGTATTTAAATTTAGTTTGAATGTTTTAGATAAAGATGATAAAGTTAAAAGTTCTATTCATAAATTTGATGCTGGAGTAGCTAAAATTACATTGCAGCTTACTGCAGATGATGTTAAAGAATTAGATACTTCAAAATTAGCTGTTTTTTACTATAATGAAGACACTGAAGAATATGAAAAAATAGAAGGCGGAGTATTTGATAAAGATAATTTAACTTTCACATTTGAAACTCCACATTTCAGTGAATTTATTATTGCTGAAAGTAACGGAGATAGTGTTAATGTTATTGAAGAAAATTCAGAAGCAACAACACCAGAAGTAAAACCAGAAGCAACAACACCAGAGGTAACAAAAATAGTAGATAAAGATCAATCTGATGAAATTTTACCTCAAACTGGTAGTGCAATTAATCTTTCATTTTTCCTAGTGATAGGAAGTATTTTCATGCTTTTAGGAATAGTTTTAATAAATAAAAAGAGAACAGCTTAAATAATTTAATAGTATAACAGAGAGTACTTTAAGTATTCTCTGTTATTTTTTGGGAGGAATAAATGCTTTTAGATTTAGTATTAATTGTTGTTTTATTTTTAGCACCATGCACATTGTTAGGGGAAGAATTGGTAGCAAGTTTATATGCACTAGTTGGAATATTTTATTTAATTATTAAAAAGGAAGAAAGCAAAGTTAATAAGAATTTTTTATTATTAATTATATTAATAAATATTGTTGCTGCATTTTCTAATTTTTTTACAATAAGTATAACAGAATCTTTAAAAGGATATTTAGTATATTTAAATGCCTTAATATATTTCATTATATTTTCTAAAAACAAATCAAATAAAAAGAATATTTATAGATATATTACATATGTACTAAGTTTTTTATCACTATATTCAATTATAATTCAAGGATTAGTTTACCATTCAAGAATATATGGTAACATAGGTTATGCCAATACTTTCGCGTTGATACTTTTATGTGGTTTATATATTAATGAGTTAGCAAAAGATAAATTATATAATTTCAATCAATTTATTTATATATTGGCTATTTTATATACCGGGTCTAGAATGACGATTTTTTTGTTGATTATATTTATTTTTCTTAAAATAATTATTAATTATAAGAATAGTGAAAAACTTGATAGTTTGATAATATTTTCTTTAGGAATAGTAAATTATGTTATTCTTGAACGCTTTGGTATAGGAATGATTTTTGTAACTGTACCTATAGTTTATTTTTGTTATTCTAAAAAGATATTTACTATAAAGTATAAATATAAAAGAGTGTTGGTAATATTAATGATAATATTGTCCGTAGTACCTTTATTTTTATTTAAAACCAATACATTTCAAAGAATAAAAAATATTTCCATATATAATGGATCCTTTCAAGAAAGGCTTGTATATTTTGAAGATTCCATAAATCATATTAGAAAAAATCCTTTAGGTTCAGGTATAGATACTTTCGAATATAGAGAATATAATGATCAATCTGCTTTTTATGATGTAAAATATATTCATAATTCTGTTGTTCAGTTTAGTTATGATATTGGAATATTAGGTGGAGTTATATTCCTGATTATAATAATATATGGTGCAGTAAAGCTGTACAAGAGTAAAGAGAAAAACAGAATTTATTTGTTTGTTATGTTTTTAAGTATGTTTTTTCACAGTTTATTGGATTTTGATTTCTCATATTCTAT
Organism: Clostridiaceae bacterium; assembly: GCA_041821285.1. Taxonomy (GTDB): domain Bacteria; phylum Bacillota; class Clostridia; order Clostridiales; family Clostridiaceae; genus JAJBWD01. The sequence goes on along the minus strand of JBGUER010000042.1, from coordinate 13,296 downwards.
TATTATTATATTAATTACTATGATTGTTGCATTTAATTTAGAGTGTAATTATAATATTAAATTTAAAAATAAGAAATATAAATATGGGCGTAATTTTATTCTAGTTTTTATAGCTTATTTATTTTTGTTGAATTCATTGGATTTTATAGGTAGTGAACTTCTCAAAAATAATAAATATATTATTTCAAGAAAAGTGTATTCATTATATGATGGGTTAACTTATAATGATTTTATGAGTAAAAACCTTATAGCTACTACTTATAAGAAAGAATATGATATCACTTTAAAAACAGAACCGTTATCGGATTGTTTGAAATATTTAAATGAGAGTTATGAATTAAATGAAGATTATCCAGTTATACAATGGGACTTATCATATGTAAATTCAAAACTTGGTAATATAGAACAAGCTATATATTATTATGAAAAACTTTTGGTAAGTGAGAAATTTAATGATGATGTATATAAAACATACAATTCCTATTTGAATGAATTGTATAAAACAGAAAAAAAAGAAATTTATTTAAATAAGATTGATAATTTAGAGAAATTATATTTAAAAAATAAAAATAAATTATCTAAAAGATCTAAGTATCTAAATAATCAACTTGATGAATTTTAAGAGTAATCCTTTGGTATATAGTACCTTTTGGGTCTATATGCCAGTGTTCAGAATTTTGTACTTTTTTAAAATAGTCATGTAAGGACAAGCTAATAATCAATAAGTACAATTCTATGAACACTGGCATATACTGCTCAACACACATAATAGACCAGACATAATACATTATATGGAAAACGTAAATGCAGATAAGTCAACTAACAGTCCAACTAACAGCCCAACCAACAAACCAGTTAACAGTCCATCAGAGATAAGCAAGCTAGCAGCTCAACTAACAGCCTAGCAGTCAGCCTTGTTTTTTGCGACATATTTTTCATATATACTTGCTTATTTAAAATAAAAGGAGTATACTAAATTCATTAGTACACGATTAATCGTAGGCTAACAATCTCAACTTAAAACTTAGTGGAAAGGGGAGTTAATATGAAAAAATATGATGTTGTTGTTATTGGAGCAGGTTCAGGAGGATTAACTGTTGCCTATACTGCTTTAGGATTTGGGAAAAAAGTATTGATTGTGGATAAAAACAAACCAGGTGGCGAATGTACTTGGTCAGGTTGTGTCCCATCAAAAGCTATTATTAATGAAGCAAAAAAAGTTTATGATGTTAAAAAATATATAAAAGATTATGAAATAGATACTAAAAAAGCACTAAAACATGTGCATGAAGTACGAGAATCTATTTATAAAAATGAAGATCCAGAAGCTTTAAAAAAATCTGGAATTGATTTTATTCAAGGGGCTGGAAAATTCAAAGACTCAAAAACTCTTATCGTAGGAAATGAAGAGATACAAGGGAAAAAATATTTTATATCCACAGGTTCATCTCCTTTTGTACCACCGATTAAAGGATTAGATAAAACAGGCTATTTAACTAATGAGTCTATTTTTGAACTAGAAGAGTTACCAAAATCAATTATAGTTTTAGGTGGCGGTGCTATAGGAGTTGAGTTAGCTCAAGCTATGAATAGACTTGGTGTAAAAATAGATTTAGTTGAGATGATGCCAAGTATTTTGTTTAGAGAAGAATCTGATATGGTGGAATCTCTTCAAAAAAGATTACAAGAAGAAGGGGTAAAACTTCATTTAGAATCAAAAGCTGTTGAAGCCAACACAAGTTCAGTCAACATAACTTCAGCCAAGACAATTTCAACCAAGACAATTTCAACCAACACAATTTCAGCTAACATAACTTTATCCAATTCAATTTCAACTCAGCAAAATCAACCAATTCAGCCCATTCAGCCAAATCAAACAAACCCAAACTCAGCAGCACCAGTACCAGCACCAGCTACTAAATCTTTGATTTATGAAAAAGATGGCAAGTCTGCAACTATATCTGCTGAAGCTATTTTAGTTGCTATAGGAAGAAAGCCTAATATAGAAGGATTAGGACTTTATGAAGCGGGAATAAAATTCAATAAAAAAGGGATAGAAGTTAATAAATATTTGCAAACAACAGCTAAAAATATTTATGCTATTGGAGATGTGGTAGGTCCTTATCAATTTTCTCATATGGCAAATGTTCAAGGAATTTTAGCTACTCAAAATGCTTTGCTTCCTATTAAACGTGCTATTTCTTATGAAAATGTTTCTTGGGTTACATTTACAGAGCCAGAACTTGCTAGAGCTGGCATTACAGAAAAACAGGCTAGAGAAAAATATGGTGAAAGTATTCGTGTTTATGATTATGATTTCAATGATTTAGATAGAGCGCAGACAAAAGGCCATACTATAGAAAAAACAAAAATTATTCTTAATAAAAAAGGGAAGGTGTTAGGAGCTTCCATATTATCAGACCGAGCTGGAGAGATGATTGGAGAAATTCAAGTGCTTAAGACGCTCGGACATAATTTTTCTAAAATGGGAAAAGTTATTCATCCATATCCAACTTATAGTGAAGTATTTTCTAAAATAGGAAAGAAAGTTATGGTGGATAATTTACTTAATAATCCTGTCGTTAAATTATTTAGAAAGTAGGTGAAAATCATGGGTGAAGAAAATCTTTTATTAAATAAACAATTATGCTTTAGGTTATATAAAACTTCTAGGAAAATGACTAGATTATATCAACCTATATTGAACAAATTAAATATCACCTATCCTCAATATTTGGTGATGCTAGTTTTGTGGGAACATAAAACTATAGATTTTAAGGAGCTAAGTGATATATTAGAACTTAAAACTGGAACACTTACACCTATTGTAAAAAAATTAGTTGATTTAGATTATATTACAAAGGATAAAAATACAGAAGATAATAGAAAAATAGATGTTTCATTGACTGATGAAGGTTTGAATATTAAAAAACAAGCTGTAACGGTTCCAAATGATATAGCTGATAAAATTGGGCTTACTTTTGAAAAATATCAGCAGTATGTGAAAGTGCTTGATGAAATAGGACGTGATTTAGATGAAGCAGAAAAACATAATCAGTAAAAATAAAATCAGTAAAAACAAAATCAGAAAAAGAAGATTTAAAGGAGGAAGAAAAATGATTTTTGTATATATTATATTAGCAGTAGTTGCGGTGGTAATAATAAAAATGGTTTCAGGAAATATGACTACGCCAAAAAATTTAGGGGTTAAAGATGGTAGGTTAGCTGAAATGCCGAAATCTCCTAATGCAGTTTCAAGTCAAACAGACAAAGAGGAGTATTATGTTAAGCCATTTCCATTTAAAGAAGATCTAGAAGTATCAAAAGCAGCTATTCTTCAATCAGTTGAACAATACGGCGGCGGTGAGGTTGTTATAAATGAGCCTAATTATATTAGAATTTTATTTACCACAGCTGTTATGCATTATCATGATGACATGGAGTTTTATTTTAATGAAGAAGCTAAAATAGTAGAATTTCGTTCAGCTTCTCGTATTGGTTATTCTGACATGGGACTGAATAAAGAAAGATATAATAAATTGTATAAATATTATACTAATAAATAATTTGCAGCTATAAAGCTATAAAGCTATAAAGCTATAAAGCTATAAATCTATATGCAGTTAACAAGTTTGGAGGTGTATATGAAATGAAAAAATATATTAAATTTATGATTTTGATACTACTTGCGGTAGTGGGCTTTGTGTTAGTTAGAACTTTAAAACTAGAAAATATAACTCCTGAAGCTATAAAGGGATATGTTTTATCTTTTGGTATATACGCTCCATTGGTGTTTATTTTAGTTTATATTTTAAGATCGGTTTTGTTTTTCCCAGCATCTTTATTTTCTTTGGCAGGGGGGCTATCCTTTGGACCACTATGGGGTACTTTCTATGTGGTTATAGGAGCTTCATTAGGTGCTTATTTATCATTTTTCTTATCTAGAATCCTTGGAAAAGATGTTATAAATAAATGGATTGGAAGTAGGATAGCTGGAACAAAATTAGATAAAAAGGTTGGGTTTAAGACTATACTTGCTTTAAGGCTTATACCATTTTTCCCTTTTGATGGGGTAAGCTATGTGTCAGGATTTACTGATGTTCCATTTTGGAAATATGCTTTGGCAACTACAATAGGGATAATACCAGGTACATTTGTTTATAATTATTTAGGACATTCATTTAACAATCCATTTTCCGCTACATTCTACCTGGCAATAATTCTGCTTATTTTATTTATTGTTGCTCCCTTTGTGTATAAAAAAATCACCGCCAAAAAAACTACCGTAAAAAAAACTAAAACTGTTGATTTGGTTTCAAAACCAGATGAATTTAAAGATATTGTTTTAATCGGTGGTGGACATGTACATATCAATTTAGTGAAAAATTTAAAAGAGTATGTAGAAAGAGGATATAAAGTAACGCTAATATCAGATGCAAGATATCAATATTATTCTGGTATGGCAGCATCTTTTCTTGAAAATATATATGATATTGATGAAATCCGATTTGATATAGAAAATATATGCAAAGCTAATGAGATTAATTTTATTGAAAAAACTGTATTAAAAATAGATAGTTTAAATAAAAAAGTTTATTTAAGTGATGGCAGTTTTGTGGGATATTCTATTTTATCTATGAATATAGGCTCTATTATAGGATTTAAGGAAACAGCCCAAAAGTTCAATAATGTCTATACAGTAAAACCTTTATCAAATTTAAAACTTATAAAGGATAGGATAAAAAAATTAGATCAAGATAAAGATATTGTAATTATTGGAGGGGGAGCTGCAGGAGTAGAAGTAGCTAGTTCTTTGAAAATATCTCTTAGAAATCAAAATATACATGGAGATGTTTTTATAATAGATGGGAATGATAGTGTTTTAAATGGATTTAATCATAGGGCGCAAATTATTGCAACTAAAAGATTAAATGAGCTAGATATTAACATGAAATTAGGAAGCCGGGTTCAATATATAGATGAAGATACAATAAGATTAGAAAACCAAAAATTGATAAAATATGATTTATTGGTTATAGCGTCTGGAACAGAAGCGCTACCGGTATTTAGAGATAGTGGATTGAATCATGATGACAAAGGTTTTGCCAATGTCGAAAAAACCCTTCAAAGCAAAGAAGTTAAAAATATTTTTGCAGTAGGGGACTGTGCAAGTTTTGAAGATTTTGATTATGTTAAGAAAATAGGTGTTTATGCAATAAAGGAAGCACCTATATTAGCTAATAATATTAAAAATCTTATAGAGAACAAACCACTTCTTGAATATTTGCCTCAAAAGAAATATTTGCTTATAGTGGCTCTTGGTGATAAAAAAGGATTATTGATATATGATAAATTTTCATTTTATGGAAAGATTCCTTGGATTATTAAAAACTTTATAGATAAAAACTTTATGAAAAAAGCGGGGAGAGTTTAGCTAAGGGAGAAAGTAATGATTGATACAAAATTTAGAAAAATAGCGCAACCTGGATTTGATAGTATAGCAAAAGGATTTGTTGCTTTAAAATTAACACCTACAACTATATCTATTTTTGCATTTTTTATAGGAATTATAGCTAGTGTTTTTCTATCTCAAGGGTATATTTTAGTTTCATTAGTTTTATTGTGGGCTTCAGGACTGTTTGATGTTATAGATGGAACAGTTGCTAGAATGACTAATAAATCTAGTAAGCTTGGTGCTTTTTATGATTTAATTTTTGATAGAATGGTGGAGTCATCTATTATTTTAGGATTTTATTTTTTCCATCCTGAATATGCACTTGCTTATTTAATATTTTTTATTGCAGTTATTTTTAATTTCTCAACATTTATGATAGCAGGAGCACTTTTTAAAAATGAATCTTCTAAGAGTATGCATTATGATATAGGACTTGCGGAAAGAACTGAGACATTTATTATTTTTACCTTGATGATGATATTTCATAAATATTTGTTTTGGATTCTTATGTTTTTCAATATTATTATATTTATAACTGGTGGAATAAGGTTTTTTAGAATAACTAAAAATTCCAGTAATTTTAGTTAGTGAGGACAGCCCAAAAGGTTGTCTTTTTTGTTTAGTTCTATTTTAGCGATATAGGACAAACTTAAGCTTATGGGATATAGTACCATTTGAGTCCATGTGGTGCTGTTCCGAAATTTGTACCTTTTATAATAAAGCATATTTATATAATTTTTTAACAAATGTTATAGCTGAGACGAAAGAAGAGGGAATAAATGAAGGTGAAGATGCCAATACTGAAGAAATTTTTAATACGGTTGTTTATCCTGATATGTTTGAAGGTGAAGAGTGAAATTGGAATTAGACATTTATATATAGCATAAAAAGTTTCTAATGTTAATAGTAAACAATGGAAGCTTTTGAATATCTAGGAATCGTTCTAAGCTATACACAATTCTATGAACACTGGCATATAGTGTTCAATACACATAATAAGTTCCAGAAGAGACAAGCAGTTGAATCTTCAACTTAATTTTTTCGTGAATATACAAATAATTTATGTATAAAATTCCATGTTTTAGCTAATAATATAAGGTGACATTTTAATATTATATATATACATATAAAGGAAAATTGTATATAATATAACAGGAGGCTAAAATGGAAAAATATGAGAAAGTAACATTTAAATTTAAAGCTATTGGAGTAATAATAATCCTATGCTGTGTTGTGTTTGCTGTTTTATTTGTTAAAATAAAGGATTATAGAAATGATACCAAAACTCCTGAAGTTAAGGAGTCTTTAGCACAAATTGTTTCAGATAATCAGGATGAATTTGATTGCGTTCAAGTTGATGTGTCTAAAATAACTAATAAAAATGAAATATATAATTTGATTCATAAAATGGCTAATACTTTAATAGTTGCAGAAGATAATCAGATTTATGGAGAGACCCCTATAAATAGTGGTAGTGTTAACAAAGCTATGATTATCGTTTGCGAAACAGACTTAATTTCTGAAGATGAAAAGGAAGTATTGTTAAATATATTACAAGCTTGGAAAAATGGAGATTATTCTAATGGTGTTCAAGCTCATAATTATGTTTGGAAAAGGCTAGATGGAAATATTGGTAGAGCTAAGGAATTAAGAAGTGAATACAAGAATTAGATATAAAAGGTAGATATAAAAGGTAGATATAAAAGGTAGATACAAAAGGTAGATACAAGAAGTAGATACAAGAAGTAGATATAGAAATGGAATTGTGATATAATTACAAATGATGTTTTACAAATAAATCAATAAACGTAAAACAAAGGAGAAATAAAGATGAAAATAAAAAAAATGTCTAAGAAAAAGAAAATAATAACGGCTATAATAGCAATAATAGTAGCAATTATTATCACTGGTTTAGTAGTGGTACTAGCTTCTTTAAATAAGGTAGAAACAAAAGAAATTCCTAAAACTGATGAAGAACTTGGAATAAAAAAAGTTGATAATACAGATATAGAAGATGATGTAAAACCTACATTAAATATTGTTTTATATGGAATAGATAGACGAGCTAATGATTCAGGTAGGTCAGATTCTATTACTATATTATCCATTGATTATGAACATAGTAAAATAAAATTGTCTTCTATAATGCGGGATACATATGTAAATGTTGAAGGTTATGGAATGACTAAGATAAATCATGCTTATGCATATGGTGGACCAGTTTTATCTATAAAAACAATAAATCAAAATTTTGATCTTGATATAAGGGATTATGCTTTGGTTGATTTTGAAGGCTTAAAGGAAATAGTGGACGAGGTAGGGGGAATAGATATTAATATAAAGGATTATGAACTTCCTACTATGTCTAAATATGGGATAAACTCTGCTGGAGATTACCACTTAAACGGAACTCAAGCACTGGCATATTGCAGAATAAGGTATCAGGGAAATGGTGATTATGAGAGAACAGATAGACACAGACAAGTTCTTGAACAATTATTTGATGGTGTAAAAAATAATAATATGGTCCAAATGACATCAATTATAAATAAAATATTGCCATATGTTGAGACAAGCTTATCTAAAACAGATATTTTAAGTTTGACTACCTCAGTTGTAACATCTAAAATTACAAATTTAGAGCAAAAAAGATTCCCGGTGGATGGTTTTTGTCATGGAGATACCATAGATGGAATATATTATCTAGTAATAGATAAAGATGAAAATACAAAACAAATGAAGGAATTTATATACGATAAATAAAATATAAAATAATAAAAATAGCTGACATAGGATTAAACTATGTCAGCTATTTTTATTTTATACTTCTTTTCTATTTACTTTGATATATGCTCCTGCTATTAGAAGCATAAGTCCCATAAATAATAATAATGAGAAATCTATTGGTGAACCTGTAGTTGTAAGATTGTCTTTTTCGGTATTTGAAGTGTCTTTCGTTGTAGTTCCAGGAGTTTCATCTCCGGGACCAACTTCAGGATCATCAGGGTCATCTATTACAGTTCCGGGATCATCTCCAGGGTCACTAGAATTATCTTCAGATAGATAAATTATTTCAGAAGAATTTCTAACTCTTAGTCTATGGCCTAGAGGATCTTCTGAAGCTAAACCAATGGCAGATACTATTGATCCTATTTTGATTTTACTATCCCATTGTCCAAGAATGTCTTTATTTCCTGAACCGTCCCCTATATAACCGTCTAGATAAACGCGAGCTTCACCGGAACCATCGTTAATGTATAGACAATTATCTTCTATTCTAGTTACAGTTCCTATTATTTTTGTTAGAATCCCTTCGTTTTCTTCTTTCATGCTGTCTAATGTAGAGAGTAGAGTAGGAGATACTAAGGATATAGGTAAATCTAGTATTTCTATATCAGTATTTTCATCTGAAAGTTGAAGTTCTGCGTCTCCCTGATATTCATCTACTGTTCCTGTAACTCTTATTTTTGTGCCAAGAGGAATTTCTCTGTTTGCTAAACCAAATACAGTTATTCCAGAAGTTTCATCTTGGATATATAATACATCAAAGAAGCTGTTGTCTGCTATACTTGAACCTTCAGGTCCGTATCCAGCTGTTACATAACCTTCTACAGTAAACTTATTTCCAAGATTATCCAATATACCATCATTATCAGAGTCTACTTTTAAATCTTTGATAGTAGAGAATGGGATTTCTTTTGCACAAGTCCAGTTTAGTATATTTTTTGTTATCTGAAGATTAGCGTTAATATTATCTCCGGATATTTCAAAGTCTGAGAAGAAAGTTGAACCAGCAACTATTACTTTTCCGGTTCCTATTGTTTCTAAAGCTAATGCATTAACAGAACCCATTGCAACAGGAATGTTATCTTCTTGTTTGTCTGAGTCTAGAGTTTCTGTAGTTTCATGACCTTTAACTAAGAACTCTACATTTGTTAAATCTGCATTTTCTTTTGTTATTACTGAACAACCACTATAGAAACTATAAGTAGCGCCATCAGGAATATTTGAAGTTAATTTATATAAAGATGGATTGAAATCGTTAAAAGCGAGTCTATAAGATTGACCGCCGTTTTCTGTATTATCTACCACTTCATCATCATTAAATCTAAGGTTTGAGCCAAGTGCTTCTAAAACTGAATTACCTTGATGTGAAGATTGATATTCTGGTTCTGTTGCATCTTTATAATCAGCTCTTGAGGTTATTAAAACAGAGCCACCATTTTCAACGAATTCTTTAATAACGTTTAGTTCTGATTCTGTATATTTTGATTTGAATAAACTATAGCTTGAACTATCTGTACTTTGAGGATCGGTTAGGATTAAAAGTTTAGCTTTATCTAAATCAGCTGCGGTAAGTTCATCTGTATTTTCACTGACTAGGTAGCCGCTATTTAAAACCATGCTCTTGAATTTTTTATCTTGATTGCTATAATCTCCACTTATATATTGATTGAAATGGCCTGCATCTATAACTACTTTTATAATATCTTCAGGATTTAATGCTTTAATTTGAATGCTGTCAGTAAAGGTTTTATCTTTTCCATCAATATTTAAAGTTGTTTTTGCGTATAGAGTATAGGTTCCAGCTTTTGTTGGAGTAAACTCAAAGTCTGCGGATGAAACAGTAGAAGCTTTAAGTGAATCTATTGTTTTTTCTCCTATTTTATTACTTTCAGATACTTCGTTTTGGAAGAACTCTACTAACACATTATTAATATCAGCAGCTCCATTATTAAATAAGTTAGCGCTTAATGTTAAGTTGTCGTTTACTTCTACAACTGAAGATGTTGAACTTAAAGAGGATAAACCAGCGGAAATGGCATCGCCAACCCATACTGGAGCTGTTACTGCTATATCTTTATCTTCTTCGTCTACACGTACATAGTAATAGGAGTATTTTGGGTCTAAGCTAAAGCTCCAAGTGGCTTGGTTTGAAGTAAATGTTTTAGAAGCTGCTATTTCTCCACCGTTTACTATAATAGAAACTTTGCTTATTTTATCTGTAGAATCTGGGTCATCTATATTTATGGCAAAATCAAGGGATGATGGTTCGCCAAGGTTAGAACCCATGATTTGATTATTAACTGTATAATTTATTTTAAGATTTTTATCTTCTGTAGAGTATACTCTTTTTTGTTGTAATGCTTTGAATAACTCTTCTCTAGATATAGATGGTGCTAGGATAACAGTTCTTGCTTCATTTGCTATTATCCAATTTCCTTTATGATTGTCTTGATTGTTTGTTGGGGCAACGTGCCAGCCTTTGTCTAAAGCTCTTGTGTAATAGTCATAGCTTGGGAAATATCCGCTGCTTCCTACGGCACCTTCGCCATTTCCAACTTCAATTAGATTAACTACATTATCTATGGCGTCTGTTCTGTAGGCAAAGTCATCAAAATCGCCAAAGGTTGTGCCTGGATGATTAAGCTGAGAAATTGAATTTGGAAGTTTGGATATATCATCATAATATTTTTGTAATGTTTCTGCTGAATGGTTTCTAGTTTCAAAACCTAAAGTATTGTAGGTATTTATATGACCATAGCCGCCTGTACTTCCAGACCAAGTCATTTCATAGCCTGCGATAGCAGCAAAAACACCATCTTCGTTATAGCTGTCTGCTATTTCATGAAGACTTTTCCACTCTGGGCTAATATCAAAACAATCTTTTTCGTTTCCATTTTCGTCGATTAGAGCTGCAGCAGTGTCATTGTCTAAGGAATTTGAATGGTCAGTTACTGCAAAAAAATCAGCGTTTGCTTTTGCCATTGTGTATGCATCATCTGGAGTTCCTTGTCCATCTGAATAATTTGTGTGTGAATGAATCATTCCAAAATAGGTGCTATATAAAACTTTTCCTACAGTGAAGTTCCACTCTAGAGTAGTTTTATTTTTAAGTGGAGAGTTATCACTAACTTCAAGTTTTACTATATGACTACCATCTGTTAAGTTAGTAGCTGGGATATAGGTTATTTTTGAAGAAGTTTTAGTTGAGTTTGATGTTATATCAATGTCGTCTAAATAAAGTTTTATTGAAGTTTCGTCTATTCCAGCTTCATCATTAAAAGATGCTGATATTGTAGGCTTTTTATCATCGCCTGTAACAAAACCTTGACTAGGTTGTAAATCTGTAACAGTTGGTGCTGTTATATCCACATTTAAAATAGTTACACTGTAGGGGGAGGTGGTATCCTCTGGAGCAGTTACAGTGTTTACTGAATCTGTTGCTTCTATATAATACTCTATTCCGTCTATTGTTAAATCTTCTTTAGGAATAACAGCAGTATAAGTTGAATCTTCATTAGTCATAGATATTTTATTGTAGGTTAAAGCGCCTATAGTTCTATAGTATAAATCAGCAGTAGTAACTGATCTATTATCTGTTATTGTTGCTGATATGGATAGATCTTCTGCTGTGTTTCCAGAAGCTGCAGGTGTGTGAACTATAATAGGTTTTTCTGTATCTGGTGTAGCAAGTGAGATAGTTACATCAGATGCATTAGCTACTCTAAGTTGGAAAGAATTATATATAGCTACTAAAGCTACTATATCAACTGCATCTCCAGCTTTTATTCCTTGGGAAGATAAATCGGGAATTTTATATATATTTATTTTGTCTCCTGAAGCATCAGTTATCTCTGTATTACTGCTTGTGTTTATTGCGCCTAAGGTAACATTTTCAAATTTTACTAGTTTGCAGAGGTCAGCATTTGTGATTTCTGATATATCCATAGTTATAGGATTTGGTAAAGCATTATCAGAACTTAAAACTGTAACATCGGTAACTTTAGATGGTTTTATTTCTACTAAACCTTTATAAATAGCTATAGCTCCTGTAGCTATTACTAAATCCCCAGGATTTAGGGAAAGACCATATTTATATATGTCAATGGCTCCAGTTTTATCTTGGATATAATAATTATTTCCATCTTTGAAGGTTACTGTTCCTATAACGGTTACAGTTTCTCCGGCTGCTTTTAAACTTGCATCTTTTATAGGAATAACAGGGAAGTTATCTAGAGTATGAGATCCTAAATAGTTTGTATCGTTTTTGTTATAAGTTGTCCATTCTGTTTCGCTATAGTTTTTGTTCCCAGATGTTATGGAGCTATTTCTTACTAAAGTTTTATCTTTTGCAAAATTGGATTTTGAACCTATTTCACCAATTAAGTCTATAGAATCAGTTCCGTTAAGCAGCTCTACTGCATCATTTCCATTAAAATTAATAGAGCCAGTTAATTTATTAGATTTTTCTAGTATAGCTGGAAGATCTGAAGCTGTGTTGGATATTACGTAAACGTCTCCTGGATTTAATGATCCATCTAAACTAATTGAAGAAGATGGAGAAGAAGAACCATTCATATATAGCTGTAAGCTGTAATTTGATAAGTCAACTAAATGGTTTGTACCATTAAATATTTCTATTGACTTGTTATTACCGCCACCTTCTATATATTCGGAGATAAAAATATCGTCACAATAGGATGACGATGATTCAGCTAATACTTTCGGAATATTTGGTGCAGCTAGAAATATCATCATAGCAGCAAGAAATAAACTTAGATGCTTAAATTTTACTTTGTTTTTCATTATAATCCCCCTCTTGAATTAAATTCGATATACATACATTATATACCAAATATGGTAAAAAGAATAGTAGGGGTGAAGGTTTATTGTAAAATATTTATAATAATTTTGGTGATAACAAATATTGATAGTGAACTTACCCCCACTTTAGAAGTGGGAGCTTCTTGGATAATACCATCTACCGAGGATAAATTTACCAAGCTAACAAGGTAGAACCAACCTCTTTTATATTTAGTGCTGCATTATAATCTCTA